>JBDTLY010000360.1:0-3982 GCA_039934535.1 Casimicrobiaceae bacterium
CATACCAATCGGCAATTCGCCGAGCATCCTGAACAAGTCGTTCACGATCACCGCCCAGATCGAGATCCCGCAGGGCGGCGGAAACGGGATGATCGTCACCGAGGGCGGCCGCTTCGGCGGCTATGGCCTGTACCTCCTCAAAGGCAAGCCGGTGTTCGTCTACAACCTCCTCGACCTGAAGCGCACCCGCTGGGAAGGAGGCGTGGGAATCCTTGACTGGATGGGCGATTCGCTTAAACCGGGCAAGCACACCATCGAGTTCGACTTCACCTACGACGGCCCCGGTATTGCGAAGGGGGGTACCGGTGTATTGAAAGTGGATGGCCGCGACTTCGCCACGGAGAAGCTGGACCACACGATTCCATTCCTCATTCCGCTGGACGAGACCTTCGATGTCGGCGTCGACACTCGCACGCCGGTAGACTTCAGCTACGACGTGCCGTTCCGATTCAACGGCAAGATCGACAAACTGACGTTTAAGCTCGGACCCTCTCAGCTTGCCGCGGAGGACCAGAAGAAGGTGGACGAGGCGATCGCCAGGGCGCGCGACTAGTGCGAGAAGCCGATCCGGCCTTACCGCGAGCGAAATGAGCCCTGACATGCAAGCGAAACTTCTCGCCCTTGCGTCAATCCTGGAAATCGGCACCGGCCTTGCCGTGATCGTCGACCCGACGCTCGTCGTCGCATTGCTCCTCGGAGGGGACGTGTCCGGTGTTGCAATTCCGATTGCCCGTTGCTTTGGCATCGCCTTGCTCGCGCTGGGACTGGCGTGCCGGCCGGGCGGGGCGGGTGCACGCAGCGCTTCACCGCCTTTTCGGGCGATGCTGATCTACAACGCGCTGATTGCGCTGTTCCTTGTCTATCTCTTCGCCGTCGAGCATCTCGGCGGCGTACTGTTGTGGCCGGGCGTTGCGCTGCACGCCGTGCTGGCGATGCTGCTGGGCTGGACCCGGTACACCGAGCGTCCGATCGACACGGCCGCCACTTAGCCTGGCAGCGATGGAGAAAGGAGCGGCACGCCCGCTTTCGTTCGGCTGTCATGCCGGTCGCGCGCTTTTCGCGGCGCTGCTGGCGATCTCGCTGACTCCTCCGCTCGCGGCGCAGAACTTTCCGCAATTCGGCGACGCGCTCTACGAGCCACGACTCCGCCAGCCGGGCAAGGATGTGATGTGGCTGCCCACGCCGGATGCGATGGTCACCCGGATGCTGCAGGCGGCGCGGACCACGAGCAATGACATCGTCTACGACCTCGGCGCGGGGGACGGCAAGATCGCGATCGCCGCGGCAAAGCAGTTCGGCGCCCGGGCCGTCGGCATCGAATTCGACGCCAATTTGGCCGCGCTGGCCCGGCGCAATGCCGAGCGCGCCGGCGTCGCCGACCGGGTCACCGTCATCGAAGGCGACATCTTCAAGGAAGATTTCTCGCGAGCGACGGTCATCACGCTGTACCTTCTGCCCGACCTCAACCAGCAGCTGCGCCCGCGGCTCCTCGCGCTGAAGCCGGGAACGCGCATCGTGTCCCATCTGTGGGACATGGGCGAGTGGGAGGCCGACGAAGCGTTTCGCGTGGACGGCAGCGAGGCTTTCCTGTGGATCGTCCCGGCCCGCGTCGAAGGCCGCTGGATGCTTCGGGACGAGCGCGGATTCCTCGAAGGCGACGTCGAATTCATCCAGCAGTTCCAGCGGATCGGCGGAACGGTGACAATGCGCGGCAAGGCGCAGCCGCTGCTTGGCGCCTACGTGCAAGGCGAAACCGTCGGCTTCACGTTCGTCGGTGGTGACGGTGGCGTGCGCAGCGTGCGCGCACGCGTTGCGGGCGACGCGCTGTCAGGTTCGCTCCACTTTGCCGGGAATTCGACGTCGATCGCGGGGCGGCGAAAGTAGCGACTTACTTGCGCGCGACGCCCGTCAGCGCCCGCGGACGTCGCTCCCGACCTGATTCGCTTCGGGTTCACGCCACTCTATATCCGCCACGTCAAAAAATGGGGCTCGGTGGCGACATCGCTGCCACCGAGCCCCACATTCCAAGTGTCCTCAGCAGGGGAGGCTTTGGCACCTGGTTGAGGTCCGGTGACCGCGTCGCCACCGGACCGTTGCTGCGGATGCCCGCTTGAGGGTTTAAGCGTGCACCCGATGCGATCGTATTCCAGCCGGGCGACCCGTTTCTGTTCGGTAGCGCACACTCGCGCCATCAGGTTCAGAATCAGCTATCCGCGATCGGAAGCGACGGAGGACTCGTCGCGAAAGACTATCGGCGCGGCGCGGGCGTTCGGGAATACCAGCGGAGGCACTTCATGGGAATGGCCTCAGACGCAGCGGCAGACACCAAAAACGTGGCACACTCACGGCAGACTGGCGGGCAAAAAGCGGCAATCGTGGGGAACATCCCATAAGCCTCGTGGGGACAGAAGGCGGAGGAATGATGCGCGGTCGCGCCATCGCATTTGGATGCAGTCTCATTTCGTACGTGCTCGCGAGCGCTGCGGCCGCGCAGGGGCTGCCCCCGGCGGCGATGGTGCTCGACGTCACCGGCCAGACGGCGCCGGCGCTGAAAGCACGGGACGAGATTTCCGTGGGCACGACGATCGCGTTGCAACCCACCGCGCAGATCACGATCCTGCATTACGCCGCGTGCTCGATCGCGACGATCCGCGGGGGTAGCGTCTCCATTTCGCCTTCGCAAATCGATGCGAGCGCGGAGAACATCGTGTCGGCGCGCAAGGGGCCGTGCCCGCGCGTGCACCGGCTGTCGACAACCGCGTCGCATCCGTCAAGCGGCGCAGTGGTGATGCGCAGCCTGCCGACGCCGCTTTACCTGTCGCCGGAGGTGTACTTTTCGGTGACCGGCAGCGGTGCAGGCGAACCCCGGTCCGCGGAAGTGTTCGACGAAAAAAACGAGACGCGAATCGCGGTGTTGACCGTCGAGGGTCCTGCTGTAAAATCGGCCCAGCTCCTTCCCGCCGGCCAGAAATACGTGTTGCGGCTTCTGTTGAAGGGTCGCGACACCGCCCTCGAAATCCCGTTTACCGTCCGCTCCGAAGCCAACGTGTCCTGGTCGATCATCCGTATTGAGTAAATCCTCGACAAGGACCGGAAGCGTCTGGCGCGATTACCGCATTACAGTCGTTGCGCTCGCGCTGGCAACGGCATTTGCGCTCGCGCATTTCACCAACGGCGAAATCGAACTCACCGACGGGCTGATCTACGATGCCGCGCTCGCGGTGGCGCCGGGGCGCGATCCGGGTGCCGATTCGAAGGTCGTCGTGATCGCGATAGACCAGGGAAGCCTGGGACCCGGTCGGTTCGGCGCCGTCCCGCGCGTGTTCCTCGGCCCCTATTTTGCGGTGCTCATCGACGGGCTGTTTGCAAGCGGCGCCAAGGCCGTCGGCTTCGACGTCATTTTCGGCTTCGCGGCAAGCCGGTCGGAGCACGTCGACGCCGGTTTCGATCGTCCACTTATCGACGCGTTGGCGAAGCATCGTGACCGGACGGTTCTCGCGCGGACGGCACGCACGCCGGTGGCCGATCCTTTCATGGCAGCGATGTTCGATCCGGCGCGCGACGACGGCCGCGACGAATCCCGGAATATCGCCTATGCGGAACTGTCCCCCAGTTCCGACGGCGTGCAGCGATGGGTGGCGGCCCGCCTCGAGGCCGAGGACGCGGGCGACCTTCCGACTTTCGCCGCCGTTCTCGCCGAGGTCGCGGGCGCGCGATCGATGCCTCCGGAAATGAGGTTGTTGAAACCTGCCGCCCCCATCGAGAGCTTGCCGACGTACGCGTTTGCTGACGTGCTCGCATGCATCGAGCACGATCCGAAGGGGGCGGCGCAGGTCTTTCGCGACAAGATCGTCGTCATCGGCAGCACGCTGCCGGAGGAGGACCGCAAGCGCTCGGCCGACCGCTTCATGCGGTGGCCATCGAGCGGCCCGGAGCGGAGCGCGACTTCGGGATGCAACCTCAAACGCCTGGGCCGCTCCGA
>JBDTLY010000361.1:0-3981 GCA_039934535.1 Casimicrobiaceae bacterium
TTTCGATGAAAAACCCGCGGCCACTTTCATTCGGGTTCCACCACCAGCCGTTTTCGGGATCTGCCTGCGCGATCACCGGCAGCAGGCCCGCCAGAGCCACCAGGATGCACAATGCAAGTCGCACCGAAGCGCGCATGGGACGTCTCCTCTCCACGACGGGCAAGGGCGAAGTTTGCGCGCATTCGACGCCGGCACGCTAGAGGCAAGTTGCGTGACAAACGGCATTCGGACGTCGAGGCCGTCAAGCGAAACGGGGACATTGGTGGCGCACTTATTGCTCTGGCACGGACGGGTAGTGCGTCTTGCGCAGGCGTTGGGGCGTGAGCTCCGCCCATGATCGACCGGAAACCGTAGGATCGGAGCTGCCGTGATGACACGTCGTCGTTGTGCGGGCTGGATGTTGACCGCAACGCTTTCCCTGCCGTTTGGGGGCCTTCTGGCTGTCACGCCGGAGGAATGTCTGACGTATCCGGACAACCCCCGCATCGCCGCGTGCGCCAACCGGTTCGGCCCTGGTTCGACCGCTCCGCAGCCCCGCACGGCCCCCGCGCAGGCACTGCCTCGCACCCGTTCAGTCCCGGTCGCATTGGACACCGAATTGCGGACGGTCGCGGTCATTCCGGGCGGGAAATCGCGTCCCGCCCCGGAACCCGAGCCGCAACGCTTTGCCGTCGATCGGGCGGCCCTCACCAATACCATTATTGCCGGCGCCATCGGCGGATCGCTGCTCGTGCTGGTCGCGCTCGGCTTCTGGCGCTGGGGCTCGACACTGACGAAGGCGTGCCCCTACTGCGGGACGAAGATGAGCCGCTCAGCGCACGCCTGCCGGCGTTGTTTCCGGGCGGTCTGACGCGCCGGACACGGCCCTGCCGCCGTCGGGCGATATAATTCGCCCGCTTGCGTGCCAACGCGCCGCCCCTCGGGCCGCGCGCCTCGACCGGAAATCCATGCCCTCACCCACGCGCTATCGCATTGCGCCGCTCGACGTTAACGCGCACCTGCTCGACGTTCGCTGCACGGTCGACGATCCCGCCCCCGACGGTCAGCGCTTCGTGCTGCCGGTCTGGATCCCCGGCAGCTATCTCGTACGCGAATTCGCCCGCCATTTCGTGGAGGTTCGCGCGGAAGCCGCCGGAAAATCCGTCGCGATCGTGAAGGAGGCGAAGGATACCTGGCGCGCCGCGCCGTGCGCGGGCCCGCTCACCGTGATTGCGCATGTCTATGCGTTCGATCTCTCCGTGCGCGCCGCGTACCTCGACGCGACGCGCGCGTACTTCAACGGCGCCGTGGTCTTCCTGTGTCCGGAAGGACGCGCCGAGGCGCCCTGCGACGTCGAGATCGCAGCGCCGACTCCGACCCGCGATCCGGCATGGCGAGTCGCGACGACGCTCGCGCGCGCGGGCGCCGCCGAGTTCGGGTTCGGACACTACCGCGCGGACAACTACGACGAGCTGATCGATCATCCGGTCGAAATGAGTTCGTTCGCACTCGCATCCTTCGAAGCCGGTGGCGCGCGGCACGACCTCGCGGTCACGGGCCGAATCAGCGCTGATCTCGAACGCGCGGCGGGCGATCTCGCCCGCATCTGTCAATGGCAGATCGATCTCTTTGCCGGCGCTCCGGGCGGACGCGCGCCGTTCGAACGCTACCTGTTCCAGGTCGCGGCCACCGGCGACGGCTACGGCGGGCTCGAGCATCGCGCGAGCACGAGCCTCGTCTGCCGCCGCGACGAGTTGCCGGCGCCGGGCGACCCGCGCGTGACCGACGGCTACCGCAATTTCCTCGGCCTGGCGAGCCACGAATACTTCCACAGCTGGAACGTGAAGCGGATCAAGCCGGCGGCGTTCACGCCGTACGATCTCGCGCGCGAAAATTACACGCGGCAGCTCTGGGCGTTCGAAGGCATCACGTCCTACTACGACGACCTCACGCTCGTGCGGAGCTGCGCCATCGAGCCTTCGAGTTATCTCGAGCTGCTCGGCCGCGGGATTACGACGGTATTGCGCACGCCGGGCCGGCATCGGCAGAGCGTCGCCGAATCCAGCTTCGATGCCTGGATCAAGTTCTACCGCGCGGACGAGAACACGCCGAATGCCGTCGTCAGCTACTACGCCAAAGGATCGATCGTCGCGCTGGCGCTCGACCTCACGCTGCGCCTGGCGGGATCGTCGCTGGACGCGCTGATGCGCGCGCTGTGGCAGCGCTACGGCCAGCCAGGTGTCGGCGTTCCCGAGGATGCGATCGCGGCCATTGCCGACGAGCTCGCCGGTCGCGATATCGGCGACTTCTTCCGCCGCTACGTGGACGGCACCGAGGACCCGCCGCTCGCCGAGTTGCTTGCGTCGTTCGGCGTGGCGCTCCACGTCCGCGCCGCCACGAGCCACGACGATCGCGGCGGCAAGCCCGGCAAGAGTGCGTCGTCTGGCGCCACACCGGCATCCTGCTGGCTCGGGGCGAAGGTGACCGGCGGCGCCGAGCCGAAGTTGCAGAACGTCTACAACGGCGGTCCCGCGGAGCGCGCGGGGCTCGCGGGCGGCGACGTGCTCATTGCGATCGACGGCCTGCGCGCCTCAGCGGATTCGATCCGGCGGCTCGTCGAACGGCGACGCGCCGGAGATACCGTAAGCGTGCATGCGTTCCGTCGCGACGAGCTCATCGTCACCGAACTCACGCTGGACGAGGCGCCGCGCGACACCTGCTGGCTCGCGCTCGCCGCCAAAGTGGAACCGGATATCCGGGCGCGGCGCGACGCGTGGCTGGGAACCGCTACAGCCTGACCGCCGGATTCAGCGCATAGCGGCCCGTGATCGCCGCCTGCGCCAGGACGTGGCCGACAAGCGCCGTGCGCGCGTCCGCGCCCGAGAACGGGCCGTCCACCGGCAGCCGCGCCACGTCGAGCGCGTACAGCGTGAACACGTAGTTATGAACGATGGCGTCGTTCCACGGCGGGCAAGGCCCGTCGTAACCGAAATAGCTGCCGGCCATGTCCGCATCGCCCGCGAACCATCCCGTGTAGTCGTTGGTGCCCTGCCGCGCGCCGCGCGGCGCGTGCGGCCCGGGCTTCCCGCGCGGCGTCACCCCGTCCGAAAACTCGCCGCGTGCAATCGGCGGCGTGTCGTACGAAAGGTCGATCAGCGCCCAATGGACGAAGTCGACGCGCGGCAACGACGCGGGGACGACGTGGCCTTCCTTGTTGACGTCGTCGCCGCGCGACGGCACGTCGGGATCGTGGCAGATGAGCGCCAGCGATTTCGTGCCCGGCGGCACCCCGGTCCAGGCGAAGTCGGGATTGCGGTTGCGGGAAAGCCTGACGTGCGTCGCTGGATCCATCGCGCCGAACGCGAATTCCGCAGGTATCGGCGCCCCCTCCGCGAAGGCGGTCGTCGACAGGATCATTTCGCCTTCCAGTGCGGCGGAATCGTCTTCTCGAAATAGGGCAGCGCCTCGATCCGTGCTTTCCAGGCACGGAGCTGCGGCGTCAGCATTCCGTCAGCGTCGAGGTCGGGCAGCTTGATTTCACTGCGTTTCACGAACGCGACCAGCGGATAGAACGCAAAATCGGCGGCCGACAGCGGCCCGGCCAGAAAGTCGCCCGCCATATAGCGCGTGAATTGCGCGAACTCGTCCATGACGCCCTTGCGCGCGGCGGCGATGGCTTGCGGATCCCGTTCTTCCGGCTTCTTCGAAAAAGCCTGCGTGGTCAGCGGGTCGAGCGCCTTGTCGAAATAGTCGTCGACCTCCGAGATCAGGCGGCGCACGGTCGCGCGCACGCGCGCGTCGCCCGGAAACAAGGGCGCGCCGCGGCCTGGGTAGGCGTCGTCCAGATATTCGACGATCGCATTGGATTCCCACAGGACGAAGTCGCCGTCGACCAGCGTGGGCACGCGATGGCGCGGGTTGAGCGCGACGAATTCCGGCTTCTTGTGGTCGCCGGCGGAGAACGACAGCACCTTGCGTTCGTACGGGAGCGCCTTGTGCTCG
>JBDTLY010000362.1:0-3974 GCA_039934535.1 Casimicrobiaceae bacterium
AACTCAATGTCGGCCGGATGTCAAATACCTAGGGAAAGCTTTATACGCAAAACGGGTGTTCGCCCATGATACTGTGACCTGCAATCCGGGAGCCACCGTTCCCGCTTCCTCCATGAATTTTCAGTGCCCTGAATCGACCCGGCCTGTCACTGCCCGCCCGGTGGTCAACGGAACCGGTAACCGGCGGGACCTCGGCCCAGGGCGCGTTCTGGACGTCGCATTCCCTTCGGGACAGACGCTGCATTTTTGGGATCTACATCCAAAGGTTTGACATTGCTTCACTGAAGGAGACGGACATGCGACAGATAGTCAAGCAGATTCTTGCCACAGGCGTTCTCATGATCGCGGCCTTCTCGGCCGGCGCAGATACCTACCCCGCGAGACCGGTCAACCTGATCGTGCCTTGGGCTGCCGGAGGGGGATCCGACGCCATCGCGCGCATGGTGGGGGCGCTGCTCGAGCAGGATCTCAAGCAACCGGTGGTGGTCGTTAACCGTCCGGGCGGCAGCGGTGTCGTTGGCCATAGCGCGATTGCGCAAGCGCCGGCCGACGGCTACACGGTCGGCATGATCACCGTCGAGATCACGATGATGCACTGGCAGGGCCTGACCGAACTCGGGCCCGGCTCGTACACGCCGCTGGCGCTCGTCAATTCCGATCCGGCGGGCTTCACCGTGCGCGCCGATTCGCCGTACAAGTCGGTGAAGGAAGTGATCGACGCGGCCAAGGCCAACCCCGGTAAGCTGAAAGCGTCCGGAACCGGGCAGGGCGGCATCTGGCATCTCGCGCTCGCCGGACTGCTCGACGACCTCAAGATTCCGCAGACGGCGATTCCGTGGGTGCCGTCGAACGGCGCGGCGCCCGCCATGCAGGACCTAGTCGCGGGCGGCGTCGACCTCGTGACCGCGTCGCTGCCGGAAGCGCGCCCGCTGATCGATGCCGGCAAGGCGAGGCCGCTCGCCATCATGGACGACAAGCGCGCGTTGCTGTTTCCGGACGTGCCGACGATGCAGCAGGCGATCGGCATCAACGCGTCCGTTGCGGCGTGGCGCGGGATTGCCGGTCCGAAGGGATTGCCGGCCGATGTCAACGCGAAGCTGATCGCCACGATCAAGAAGATCGCCGAGAGCAAGGAATGGAAGGACTTCGCGGCGAGCCGGGGCTTCGGCACCGCATGGGCGCCGGGTCCCGAATTCGCGGCGTTCATGGCGACAGGCGACGCGGCCATGGGCAAGACGATGAAGGCTGTCGGCCTCGCCAAGTGACGCGGATATCCGAAAGCAAGAGGCGAGGCCTCGCAGCGATCGGAAACGGCCGGGTCATCCCCGCGGAGGCGGGGATCCAGCGACGTTCGGCGGACGACACTGGGTTCCCGCATTCGCGGGAACGGCGGAGCCGTACGCGATGAAGATCAACGACGCGATCTTCGGCGCGGTGCTCGTGCTGCTCGGCGTCGTCGTCATCGTCCACGTGCAGGCATTCCCGCGGATCCCGGGCCAGCAGGTCGGGCCCGGGCTGTTCCCGGGGCTGATCGCCGCGGCATTCGCCGTGTGCGGCGCGCTGCTCATCGTCAGCGGTGTGCGCAACCGCGCGGCCGAGCCGTGGTACGAGACCGCCGAGTGGATGCGCTCGGGCCGCCATTTCGTCTCCTTCGCGGCGATCGTCGGCGGTGTGGCGGCATATGTGTGGCTCGCCAGCGCGATCGGCTTCCTGATCATTTCGCCGGTGCTGCTGTTCATCTGGCTCACGACGCTGGGGGTGCGCCGCAAGGCCGCCGTCGTGGTCGCGGTGATCGCGACGCTGGTCATCTGGTATGCATTCTACAAGCTGCTGCGCGTTCCGTTGCCGTGGGGTCTGCTGACGGGAATCGCGTTCTGATGGACGCGCTTTCCACCGCCTTCGCGATGGTGTTCAGCTTCAAGACGCTTTGGCCGATGCTGCTGGCGTCGCTGTTCGGATTGTTCGTCGGGGCGGTGCCGGGGCTGACCGCCACCATGGCGACCGCGCTGCTGGTGCCGGTGACGTTCTTCATGGAGCCGATCCCGGCGATCGCGACGATCGTCACCGCGACGGCGATGGCCATCTTCTCCGGCGACATTCCGGGCGCGCTGCTCCGCATGCCGGGCACGCCCGCCTCGGCGGCGTACTGCGACGAGGCGTACGCGATGACGAAGAAGGGCCAGGCCGAGACGGCGCTCGGCGCGGGACTCGTCTTTTCCGCGATCGGCGGCCTGTTCGGCACCGCCGTCCTCATTGTTTCCGCGCCGGCGCTGGCCGAGGTCGCGCTCAAGTTCAGCTCGTTCGAATACTTCTGGCTCGTCCTGCTGGGCTTGAGCTGCGCGGTCGTGATCACGTCCGAACGGCCGCTGAAAGGCGTGGTGTCGCTGCTGATCGGGCTTTCCGTCGCGTGCGTCGGCCTCGGCAATCCCGCCGGCTTCCCGCGCTTCACGTTCGGCAACGTCGAGCTGATGGGCGGCATCGGGCTGATTCCGCTGATGATCGGCATGTTCGCGATCTCGGAAATCATCCGCTTCGCGGTCGACACGGGCCCGCCGATGAAGATTGTCGATCAGCCGATCCACAACGTGTTCAAGGGGATTTGGGCGCTGACCGTCAAGTATCCGATGCAGATCCTGCGCGGCAGCGCCCTCGGCACGCTCGTCGGCGCGCTCCCCGGCGCGGGCGCCGACATCGCGGCGTGGATGTCGTATGCCATCAGCAAGAAGCTGTCGAAGGAGCCCGAGAAATTCGGCACCGGGCATGTCGAAGGCATCGTCGAGTCGGGCGCCGCGAACAACAGCGCGCTCGCCGGCGCGTGGATTCCGGCGCTGGTGTTCGGCATTCCGGGCGACTCGATCACGGCGATCGTCATCGGCGTGCTCTACATGAAGAACATGAATCCCGGGCCCACGCTTTTCACGCGCGATCCGCAGAACATCTACGCGGTGTACCTGCTATTCATCCTCGCGAACCTCATCATGATTCCGTTGGGGTGGATGTGCATCAAGGCGTCGAAGAAGATCCTCAAGGTGCCGCGCAACATCCTGATGCCGGTGATCCTGCTGTTCTGCATCGTCGGCGCGTTCGCGATCAACAACACGCCGTTCGACATCGGCGTCATGCTCGTCGCGGGCGTGGTCGCCTACATCCTCGAGGAAAACGGCTTCCCCGTCGCGCCCGCGATCCTCGGCGTGGTGCTGGGCGGCATGCTCGAGGAAAACTTCATCACGTCGATGATCAAGAGCGACGGCAACCCGCTGGCGTTCTTCACGCGGCCCATCGCGGCGGCGCTGGGCGTGCTCACGCTCGCCGCCTGGTTCCTGCCGCCCCTCATCCGGCGCATGCGCCAGGTCGCCGGGGCCTGATCCCTCGCGCGGCCGGTGCCCGCCGGGTTTCCCCGGTTTGCCGCGCTGCGGTATAATCCTGCGGTTTTACCGGCGTGCTGTCCCTTTCAGGCCGGAATGGCACGTTTGGGCATGAAAACCGGTAGGCACGCAATGCGCGGCAAACTCGTCGTCGGCAACTGGAAGATGAACGGCGTGCTCGCCGGAAATGCGGCGCTCCTGGGCGCAATCACGGCGGGCTGGACTCCCGCGCCCGGGCGGGAACTTGCGGTGTGCGTTCCGTACCCTTATTTGATGCAGGCGCAGGCGGCGCTGTCGTCGACGCCGGTCGCATGGGGCGCGCAGGATGTGAGCGAGCACGCGTCGGGGGCCTTTACCGGCGAAGTCTCGGTGGGAATGCTGGTCGAATTCGGCTGTCGCTACGCGATCGTCGGACATTCGGAGCGTCGGTTGTATTTCGGCGATGCCGATGCCGTCGTGGCGGCAAAGGCAAAAGCGGTTCTTGCGGGCGGGATGGTGCCGATCGTGTGCGTCGGCGAGACGCTTGCGGAGCGGGATGCGGGGGCGACGCAAGCCGTTGTGCTGCGCCAGCTCGGCGCGGTGCTGGAGACCGTCGGGGTCGACGCCGCG
>JBDTLY010000363.1:0-3971 GCA_039934535.1 Casimicrobiaceae bacterium
CGCGATCGCCGAGATCTATGCCGGTGCGCTCGCGGCGCCGACGCCGCTGCTGCGGCGCTTCGTGGGCGCGCTCAAGGACGACAACGCGCAACGCGAGTTCTACCTCACCGCCGTGGTCGCGATGGCCGTGCGCGACGGTGTCGCGGTCGAGGCGCACGTCGCCGCCGACGAAACGGAAGTGCTGGGCGTGAACGACCGCAAGCAGCTCGCGGCCATCGAGCGCATCGTGCAGGCGCGGACGGCGGCCGCGTTGATGAAAGCCGGCACTTCGCTCGCCGATCCCGCGCGCATCGACATCCGCGGCGTGCTGGCGTGCGGCCGCGACGTGCGGATCGACGTCGGCTGCGTGTTCGAGGGCAAGGTCGAGCTCGCCGACGACGTCGAGATTGCCCCGAATTGCGTGTTGCGCGATGTCATTGTCGGGGCGGGCACGAAGATCGAGGCGTTCTCGCACCTCGAAAACGCGACGATCGGCGCCGCTTGCCGCGTCGGCCCTTTCGCGCGCTTCCGGCCGGGCGCTGCGCTGGCCGACCGCGTCCACATCGGAAATTTTGTCGAGGTCAAGAACAGCCATATAGGAGACGGTTCCAAGGCCAACCATCTCGCCTACGTCGGGGACTCGACCGTCGGCGCGAACGTCAACGTCGGGGCGGGCACCATCGTCGCGAACTACGATGGCGCCCACAAGCATCGGACCGTGATCGGGGACGGCGTATCGATCGGCTCGAATTGTGTCCTCGTGGCGCCGGTGACGATCGGCAAGGGAGCGACCATCGGCGCCGGCAGCACGATCACGATGGATGCTCCGGCCGAGGAGCTCACGCTGGCGCGGACGAGGCAGGTCACCATTTCCGGCTGGAAGCGGCCAGTGAAGAAAGTGGCGCCCAAGTGACGCTGGCGCCCAGCTTATAAGGAAGCAACCCCATGTGCGGCATTGTCGGCGCGTCATCGACGCGCAACGTGGTCCCGATCCTGATCGACGGCATCCGCCGCCTCGAGTATCGCGGCTACGACTCGACCGGACTCGCGGTCATCAACGGCGCCGCCGGCGCGCCGCATCTCGCGCGGCTCGTCAGCACGGCGCGGGTCGCCGATCTCGCGGCGCAGGCGGAGTCGATGCATCTCTCGGCGCTGTCCGGCATTTCGCACACGCGCTGGGCGACGCACGGCGCGCCTACGTCCGCGAACGCGCATCCGCACACGTCGCACGGCGAGATCGCCGCAGTTCACAACGGCATCATCGAGAACTTCGAGCCGCTGCGCGAGCGGCTGAAGGCGCAGGGCTATGCGTTCGTCACGCAGACGGATTCCGAAGTGATCGCGCATCTCGTCCACGCGCACTGGCACGCGGCGGGTGGCGGTGACCTGCTGCGCGCCGTGCAAATGGCGGTCGCCGAGTTTCACGGCGCCTATGCGATCGCGGTGATCTCGACGCGCGAGCCGGGGCGCATCGTCGGCGCGCGCGCCGGCAATCCGCTGGTCGTCGGCATTGGCGTCGACGACCATTTCCTCGCGTCCGACGCGGCGGCGCTGCTGTCGGTCACGCGGCAGGTCGCTTACCTCGAGGATGGCGACATTGCCGATGTGCGCCGCGAGTCCTGGGCGATCTACGACGCGCGCGGCGAGCGCGCGGACCGGCCCGTAGTCACCATCGAAGCCTCGAGTGCCGCCGCCGAGCTCGGCCCGTACCGCCACTTCATGCAGAAGGAAATTTTCGAGCAGCCGCGTGCCGTCGCCGACACGCTCGAGGCCGTTGCCGGGATCGATTCGTCGCTGTTCGGCGCCGACGCCGGCCGCGTGCTGGCCGGCGTGGACAGCGTGCTGGTCCTCGCCTGCGGCACGAGCTACTACTCGGCGCTCGTCGCGAAGCAATGGATCGAGACGCTCGCGCGCATTCCCTGCACCGTCGAGATCGCCAGCGAATACCGCTACCGCGACAGCGTGCCGCATCCGGCGGCGCTCGTCGTGGTCGTCTCGCAGTCCGGCGAAACCGCGGACACGCTGGCGGCGCTGAAGCACGCCAAGGACCTCGGGCACGCGCACACGCTCGCAATTTGCAACGTCGCGACCTCGTCGATGATCCGCCAGACCGCGCTCACCTATCTCACGCGCGCCGGCACCGAGATCGGCGTCGCGTCGACCAAGGCGTTTACCACGCAGCTCGTGGCGCTCTTCCTGCTGGCGCTGACGCTCGCGAAACTGCGCAAGCGGCTGACGACGGAGGAAGAAACGCATTGGCTGCGCGGCCTGCGTCACCTGCCGGCGGCGCTGCAGGCGGCGCTCGCGCTCGAGCCATTGGTGATCGCCTGGGCGGAACGCTTCGCGAAGAAGCAGCACGCGCTCTTCCTCGGCCGCGGTCTCCACTATCCGATCGCGCTCGAGGGCGCGTTAAAGCTTAAGGAGATCTCGTACATCCACGCCGAGGCGTATCCCGCGGGTGAACTGAAGCACGGGCCGCTCGCGCTCGTCGACGCCGACATGCCGGTCGTCGCGATCGCGCCGAACGACGCGCTCCTCGAAAAGCTCAAGTCGAACCTGCAGGAAGTACGCGCGCGCGGCGGCGAGCTCTACGTCGTCGCCGATCTCGACAGCCACCTCGCGTCAAGCGAGGGCATCCACGTGATCCGGCTGCCCGAGCACGCGGGGCTCCTGTCGCCCATCGTGCACACGATTCCGCTGCAGCTCCTCGCGTATCACGCCGCGGTGCTGCGCGGCACCGACGTCGACAAGCCGCGCAATCTCGCCAAGTCGGTGACTGTGGAGTAACGAGGCGCGCGACACTGCAAGGGAGCCGCGCATTCGCATCCCGGTTGCGCGCCGCCGCCAAACATAAGAGACTTCACCGTGCTGGCGGCCGTTCCGGTCGCCGGCAATCACAATGCACTCTCTGGGGGATACGTTTTGACCAAGTCATGGATTCGCTTGTCTGCCGGGTTGGCGCTGGCCCTGTCGTCGTCCACCGCGTTGGCCGCGACGGTTCTCTACGGCGGTCTCGGAGGCTTGGGCCTCGCGGGCGGGTCGACGAACGACGGTTCGCTCGTGATCATCGGCCAGACCAATGCAAGCATCCAAGTCGTCGGCCATCCCGCGAATGTGGGCCGACTTTCCGGACTCGCGTTCGCGCTCGACGGCACGCTATACGGCGCGACGCAGGGCGCCGGGGGCGGCCCTCCGCCCCCCGCCGATCCCAGCAACCTGATTCGGATCGACCCAGCCACCGGCGCGCTCCTCGCGAGCGTGCCGATCCACGACGGACAATCGAACATCGCGATCGCCGACTTGGCGGTGCAACCCGGCACCGGCATTTTGTTTGGCATCCGGCGCGAGGACAGCGGCGGGGGCGTCGCTGGCAGGCTTTACACCATCGATACCAACACCGGGCTCGCAACGCTGCGCGGGAGCACGGGCGCTTTCGCCGCCAGCATTACGTTCGCGCCGGACGGCACCTTGTATTTGTCGTCGAGAAACATGATTGACACGGTCCACACGTTCAAGCGGATAGACCCTGCGACGGCGGCAACGTTGAGCTCGGTGGTCACGTTGTATTTCTTCGGCGGACTCGCCGTTCGTCCCAGCGACGGCGTCATCTTCGGAAGCCTCGGCAACACGGGTGAGCTGCACACGATCGATGCGGCCACCGGCGTATCGACGTTGGTGGGCAAGACCGGCACCAACTATCCGGGCGCCCTGGCGTTCGGAACGGGGCCCGATTCCAGCAACTATCAGGGCTTGTGGTGGAAGGCGCCGGGCGGTTCGGAAGACGGCTGGGGAATCAACTTCGCGCACCAGGGCAACGTGATCTTCGGCACGTGGTTTACCTATGACACCACCGGCAAAGGCTGGTGGCTGACGCTGATCACCGACACCAACCTGTCGCCCGGGGTCTTCACCGCGAAGCTCTATGCGACGACCGGACCGCCGTTCGACAGCGTCCCGTTCATCAAGACAGGCCCGCCGCCGCCGGCGATCGG
>JBDTLY010000364.1:0-3957 GCA_039934535.1 Casimicrobiaceae bacterium
CGTCGCGCTGGTCCGGGAGTTCCTCGTCCAGTTACGTTGAAGGAGCGTGCCGGTCGATCGATCGCAACCGTCATCCGTGGCGGCGACGATCCACATCCTGCCGGGGGTCGTACACATGCACGCGATCGCGGCCGGAACCCTTGGCTTTGTAGCAGCTCAAGTCTGCCCTCCGCAGGACATCGGCCACCGAGCGCTCGCCGTCGGCGACCGCGACGAGCCCGATGCTTGCGCCGATCCTGAACGACACCCCCTGCGACGCGAACTGCATGTGCGCGACCGCATCACGCAACGCTTCGGCGATCCGCGCCGCGTGGTCGGGCGCGCAGTTCTCCAGAAGCACGCCAAACTCGTCGCCGCCGAGTCGGGCGAGCGTGTCGCCCTGGCGGAGCTTTCGCTGTAGCAGGACGCTGATTTCGCGCAGCAATTCGTCTCCAACCGCATGGCCGGCCATGTCATTGACCTCCTTGAATCGGTCGAGGTCGAGGTACAGTACGGCATGGCGCCGGCCGCCGTCGGCAGCGGTGTCGAGAGCACGGCCCACCCGATGCTCGAATTCGCGCCGATTCGCGAGTCCGGTCAGCGGATCGTGGCGCGCCTGATGCGAAAGCTGCTCGGCGAACCTGCGATCGTCGGTGACGTCGTAGAACACGAGGACGGCGCCAATCGTGGCGCCGTCGCGATTGCGTATTGGGGCAGTCGATGAGTCGACGCCGATTTCGCGCCCGTCACGCCGCACGAGCATCGTGTTGCCGCGAAGCTCGACGCTGCGCCCGTCCTGCAGCAGCGTCGCGACCGGGTCGATCCGCACGTGAGGGTTCGCTTCGTCGACAATCGTGAAAACTTCCGCGAGCGGGCGCCCGCGGGCTTCCGCGTCGCTCCAACCGGTCAACGATTGCGCCGCCGGATTGAGCGTCTCGACGCGACCTTGCGCGTCGGTGGCGATCACGCCTTCAGCGATCGACTGCAGCGTCACCTGTGCGCGGTCCTTCTCGGCGTAGAGCTGCGCCTCGGCCTGCTTGCGAACGGTGATGTCGGTTATCGAGCCGGCCATCCGGATCGCCTCGCCATCCGCGCCGCGCACCGACTTGCCGCGCGCCTGGAACCACCGGTATTCGCCGGAGCGCGAGCGCAGCCTGATTTCCGCGTCGTAGGGCGCTCCGTGCACCCGGCGCTCATCGAGCGCGGCGAGCCGCGCCTCCAGCTCGTCCGGGTGCAGATGGTCGAGGAATGACCCAATCGTGTTGGAAAGCTCGTCGTGGTCATAACCGAGGAGCTCCTTGTAGCGCGGCGAGTAGTAGACCTCGCCGGTCAACACGTTCCAGTCCCATATGCCGGCGTTGCTGCCATCCACCGCAAGGGCGAAGCGCTCCTCGCTGACCCGCAGCGCATGCTCCAGGTCATCGCTCGTGCGCAGCATGCGCCTTGAAATGGCGATGCCGCCGATGACGAGCGCAGCCGCCACGAGAATCAGCGCGACCTCCAGAATCTCCTGCGTCCGGCGCGACGCTTCGCCGAGGGTGCTCGAAAACGCGACCTCCAGCGGAGTCAGGCGCCGATTCGCGTCATCGATGCGCGCGAGTATCGGGTCGAGCGCTCCCGGTCCGTAGTCGCCGGCGGCAATGTGGTTGTGAAGATCCTCCGCGGCGGCTCCGAGCTCCTCGATTCGCTCGTCGGCTTCCGTCCAGATGCCGATCGCCCGGTTCATGAAACTCACATCGCGGAACCGGCGGAACAACATGATCATCCCGTCGACGTCGTCGGGATCGTTCCGGCCCGAGATGAACCCTTCGCGGGCCACGGCGAGATCGGGCGTGTCCTTCTGCAGTTCGAGCCGCGCGCGGCGGTCGCCGATCGGCACTGAAATCGATTCGCGATAGCCGCGGTAGTCGGCTTCGGAATGTGACTGCGCGTATCGGAACAGGCTGTAAACCGCTTCCTTCTGCGCCTTCGACCAGAGACTCTCTCCTCCCACATAGGCACGGCTGGCGGAGACGATCTTGAGGCTTTCGCTCGCAAGAACGACCAACAGGACGACAATGGCAAGGAAAGGCCATGTGATGCGCAACAGCCGCCGGTAGTTCGAAGTCGTCGGCACTCTTTTCCCTAAAGCCACGATGGTCTCTAGACAGGGCGATGCATATCGTCTTTACTCTTTGTACGCAAGGGTACATTACTCCAATACCCGAACGCCAATTGGCAGCCGTCGCCGTCCAATGTCCGCGCCACTCTTCCCTCCGCAACTCCAAGTCTTCGTCCGCGACTGGCTGTCGTCCAACAACGTCGTCCTCAAGAGCCGCGACGGCCATGTCCTGATCGACACCGGATACTCGCGGCATGCGCCCATGACGCTCGCGCTTCTCGCCTCCGATCGCGGCATCCGCAATGATCCGCTCGCCTGGATCGTCAACACGCATTGCCACTCCGACCACATCGGCGGCAACGCGGCGCTCGTGGAGAAGTACGGATGCCCGGTCGCGGTGCCCGAAGGCGAGGCGCCGCTGATAGAGCGCTGGGATCAGAAGGCACTGCTGTACGATTATTGCGACCAGCGCGCCGACCGCTTCATCGTCAGCCAGGGTGTGCAGCGCGACACGACGCACGTGTGGGGCGATCTCGAGTGGCGCGCACTTGCCGCGCCCGGGCATGACATGGGCGCGCTGGTGTTCTTCAACCCCGAGCACGGAATACTGATTTCCGGTGACGCGCTCTGGGAGAACGGATTCGGCATCGTGATGCCTCCGGAAATCGATCCGGCGGCGTTGCCGGCGGCGCGCGCGACGATCGAGATGCTTGCCGGGCTCGCCATCCGCCTGGTGGTGCCGGGTCACGGCGAACCGTTCACCGGCATCCCGGCCGCCCTCGACCGCGCGATGCGCCGTGTCGACGCGTTCGAAGCGGAACCGATGCGGATGGTGCGCCACATCCTCAAGGCGCTCCTGGTGTTTTCCCTGCTCGACCATCAGCAGCAGCTGCTGGCCGAGCTTCCTTCCTATCTCGATCGCGTCGGCGTGTTTCGGGACTTCAATCGGCAGTTCTACCGGTTGCCGCCCTCGAAAATGGCGGCGATGCTGGTCGGCGAACTCGAGAAGGTCGGCGCGGTCCGATGCGAAGATGGCTGGCTCCGACCGGCGTAGTCGCCGCCCGGGTTATCCACCGGCACGACCGCATTAAATGGCCCGCCTGCCGGCGTCCGCATTTGGAATAACAACACAAATAACGATGTTTTCCTTTCCTATGGCAACGTCAAGGTCCGCCCAACCGGATTCCCGCGAATTCCATTCCGCACTTCTTCTCGCAGATCCTCGTTCGGCGCAGGTCACGCGGTGAGCGAATTCCTGGACCACCCGGCTTTCCAGGGCGGAATCGCACCTTTCTTCGTCGCGCTGATTGTCGCCTTCGCCCTCGGGCGCACCCGCTTCGTCTGGCTTGCGATCATGCCGGCCTACGCGACCATGGTTGCGCTCGATATCGGGTTCACGCTCTTTCCACCGACGGTGGCGCGCAAGACCTGGCTGATCGGACTCCTCGCGCCACTTGTGGGCATCGCGGCCGACCGGTACCGGCGGTCCTCCCGGCGCATCGCGCCGGCGCTCGTCGTCGCCGCCGGCCTCCTATCGCTGTGGGTCTTCAGGTCCGTGTTGCAGAATCGCGTCGGCGCAGACGCTGTCATCGCCGGAGCAGGCATTGCGTTGTTTGTTGCCGTGATGATTGCCGCCGTCCTGCGCTTGCGCGACGACGGCCTCGCGTGCGGCGCCGCCGGCCTGGGTCTTGGAATCGCAGCCGGCGTGGCGGGCATCCTGTCGGCTTCGATCGGCGCCCTCGTCGCGGGCGTCGCGATCGCGGCGGCCTGCGCCGCGATGCTGCTGGTCCAGATTGTGCTGTCGCGGACGCTGGCTCCCGGCTTCACCGGCGCGTTGCCGATCGGGCTGCTTATCGCGCTGATCGCCGCAGGAACAC
>JBDTLY010000365.1:0-3942 GCA_039934535.1 Casimicrobiaceae bacterium
GATCGCGGCCGCGCTGGAAGCGGGCAAGGTCCGTCCCGACACGGTGATCCAGACGGGGCCGGGCACGCTGACCATCGGGCCGGCGACGATCCACGATACGCACGCCAACGGCGCGCTGACGGTCGAGCAGGTGGTGCAGAAATCGTCTAATGTCGGCGCGGCGAAGATCGCGCTGTCGCTGCCGCCGGAAGCAATGTGGCGCATGTTCTCCGAATCCGGTTTCGGCACGGCGCCGAAGACCGGATTTCCGGGCGAGGTCGCGGGCCGGCTGCGCCCCGCGAAGACGTGGCGCCCGATCGAGCAGGCGACGATGGCGTTCGGCCACGGGATCTCGGTCAACCTGGTCCAGCTCGCCCGTGCCTACACGATGTTTGCGAACGACGGTGAACTGAAGCCCGCGACGCTGTTCAAAACGAACGGACCCGTCGCGGGCCGGCCAGTGATCCAGCCCGAAACCGCGCTCGCCGTGCGGCACATGCTCGAAATGGCCGTGCTGCCCGCGGGCACCGCGCCGAAGGCGCAGGTGCCGGGCTACCGGGTGGCCGGCAAGACGGGCACCGCGCACAAGCTGGAAGGGCACGCGTATTCCGCGAAGTATGTGTCGTCGTTCGTCGGCTTTGCCCCCGCGTCCGCACCGCGGCTCATCGTCGCCGTCATGATCGACGAGCCGAATGGGGCCGTGCATTTCGGCGGCGACGTGGCGGCCCCCGTCTTCTCGGCCGTGACCGGCGCTGCGTTGCGCATGCTGGCGGTGCCGAACGACGCACCCGTCGACAACGTGATCTTGCCCCCGCCGGGCGCGGCCATCGGCGAGGACACCTGATGGCGTCGGTTCCGGCCCCCGAATTCGACGTCGCCGCGCTGCTCGCGAAGCTTGGCGCGCGACCCAGGCGCATCACCGCCGACAGCCGGCAGGTGCAGCCGGGCGACGCGTTCGCCGCCTTGCCGGGCACGCAGACCGATGGCCGCAAATTCATCGTCGACGCGATCGCGAAGGGCGCGGGTGCCGTGCTGTGGGACCCGAAGGGTTTCTCGTGGAATCGCGAATCGACCGTGCCGCAACTGCCAGTCGAGAATCTGCAGAACAAGCTGGGGGCGATCGCGGACTTCATCTTCGGCAGCCCGTCGCAGGCGCTGTGGGTGGTCGGCGTCACCGGCACCAATGGCAAGACGTCGTGCACGCACTGGATCGCGCAATGCCTCGACCTTGCGGGGCGCCGCGCCGCGATCGCGGGCACGCTTGGCAACGGGCTCGTCGGCGCGCTGGAGCCCGCCACGCACACGACGCCGGACGCCGCACAGTTGCAGGAAATGCTTGCTCGCTACAAGGCGGCGGGCGCGCGTTCGATCGCCATGGAAGTGTCGTCGCACGGTCTCGACCAGGGCCGTGTCAACGGCGTCGCCTTCGACGTCGCGCTGTTCACCAACCTCACGCGCGACCATCTCGACTACCACGGCACGATGGCGGCCTACGGCGCGGCGAAGTCGAGGCTCTTCGCGTGGCCGGGCCTCCATGCGCGCGTGGTCAATGCCGATGACGCGTTCGGACAGAGCCTCGTCGATGCGGCGCGCGCGCGCGGCCAGAAGGTGCTCACGTACGGCCTTGCGAATGCCGACGTCGCGGCGACCGGCATTGCCAATGCGAGCCGCGGCATCGGATTGTCGGTGGCGACCCCATGGGGGCGCGGCGAGCTGCGGACGGGGCTAATCGGCGCGTTCAACGCGTCGAACCTGCTCGGTTGCCTCGCGGTGCTCCTCGCGAGCGACGTCCCGCTCGCGGACGCGCTTGCCGCGCTCGCGACGATGGAAGCGCCGCCCGGCCGGATGCAGCGGCTTGGCGGCGGCGAGCAGCCGCTCGTCGTCGTCGACTACGCGCATACGCCCGATGCGCTGGAGAAGGTGCTGACCGCGCTCAAGCCGGCGGTCATGGAAGGCAGCGAACTCGTCTGCGTGTTCGGCTGCGGCGGCGATCGCGACGCGGGCAAGCGGCCGGAGATGGGACGCGTCGCGTCGACGCTTGCGGACCGCGTCATCGTCACCAGCGACAACCCGCGCAGCGAGGATCCGGCGGCGATCGCGAGCGCGATCGTGCACGGCATCCGCAACACCGGCAACCGCCGCTGGGTTGTCGATCTCGACCGGGCGACGGCGATCAACGCCGGCATCGCCGGCGCGCGGCCGGGCGACGTCGTGCTGATCGCCGGCAAGGGACACGAGGATTACCAGGAAGCAAACGGCGTGCGGACGCATTTTTCCGACATCGAGGTCGCCGCCGCGGTGCTCGCGCGCAGGAGCGCGGGATGATGGACACCGCAACCGCCGCCCGCGCCGTCGGGGGTCACGTCGTGGGGGCCAACGTGCCGTTCTCGCGTGTGGTCACGGACACGCGCAAGCTCTCGTCCGGCGACCTCTTCGTCGCGCTTCCCGGCGAGCGTTTCGACGGCCACGACTTCGTGCCGACGGCGTTCGAGCGCGGCGCGGTCGCGGCGCTCGTCGCGGCCGATCGCGCGCCGGCGATTTCCGGCAACCTGATCGCGGTCGAGGATCCCCGGCGCGCGCTACTCGCGTTGGCGGCGCATTGGCGCGGGCAATTCGACATCCCGGTGGTCGTCGTGGTCGGCAGCAACGGCAAGACGACGGTCAAGGAGATGCTGGCGTCGATCCTCCGCCTGCATTACGGCGCGTCGCGCGTGCTTGCCACGGACGGCAACCTGAACAACGCGATCGGCTTGCCGCTGACCCTGCTCAGACTGCGGAGCGCGCACCAGGTCGCCGTGATCGAGCTCGGCATGAATCACCGCGGCGAGACTGCCGAGCTGGCGGCAGTCGCGAAGCCCACGGTGGCGGTCGTCAACAACGCGCAGCGCGAGCACCAGGAATTCATGCGCACCGTCGCCGAGGTCGCGGCGGAGCACGCCGACTTGATCCGCGCGCTGCCGCCGGGAGGCGTCGCGGTCGTCAACGCCGACGACGCGTTCGTCGACGCATGGCGCGAGGCGGCGCGGCAGCCTCCGGGCGTGGGCGTGGTCGAATTCGGGCTCGATCATCCCGCCGCGGTGCGCGGGGGATTCGCGGCCGTCGCAAAGGGTTCCCTGCTGACGCTGTCGACGCCCGCGGGCGACGCGAGCGTCACGCTTGCCGTTCCCGGCCGGCACACGGCCGGCAATGCGCTCGCGGCGGCAACTGCCGCGCTCTCGCTCGGCGTTTCGCTCGCGGCGGTCGTGCGCGGGCTGGAGGCGTTTCGCGCGGTGCCGGGGCGGCTCGCGGCGATGCGCGCGGCCAGCGGCGCCGCGGTGATCGACGACACGTACAACGCCAATCCGGATTCGGTGCGCGCGGCGATCGACGTGCTCGGCGCCGCGCCCTCGCCGAAGTGGCTGGTGCTGGGCGACATGGGCGAAGTCGGCGCGCAAGGGCCGGCGTTCCACCGCGAAGTCGGCGCCTTCGCGCACGCGGCGGGGATCGACCGGCTGCTCACCACCGGCACGCTGGCGGCCGAGGCGGGTCTCGCGTTCGGCGCCGGCGCCGACCACTTCTCCACCGTGGACGCGCTTGCGCGGCATGTCGTCGCGGAGGCGGGGCCCGACGTGACGCTGCTCGTCAAGGGGTCGCGCTTCATGCGGATGGAGCGCGTCGTCGCCGCGCTCCTCGGCCGTGCCATGACTGGAGCGCACTGATGTTGCTCTGGCTCGCCGACGTGCTCGCGAAGGACATCCGCGCGTTCAACGTCTTCGGCTACCTGACGCTGCGCGCGGTGCTCGCGTGCATGACCGCGCTCTTCATCTCGTTCATCGTCGGCCCGCGGATGATCGCCTGGCTCGCGCGGATGAAGATCGGCCAGTCGGTGCGCGACGACGGGCCGCAGACGCACCTCACGAAGGCCGGGACGCCGACAATGGGCGGCGCGCTGATCCTCGTGTCGATCGCGGTGACCACGCTGCT
>JBDTLY010000366.1:0-3878 GCA_039934535.1 Casimicrobiaceae bacterium
TCAATGCGTTCGGCTACGCGTTTGCGCACGCATGGTTCGCGCCGTTCCAGGAGTTTCGCTTTCCGCGCTTCGGCACCGTGACCTACGACAACGTGACGATCGAATTGCGCCAGGCCATCGAGCCGTGGCATGTGCTGGGCGAGGAAGTGAGCGGGACAAGCACCTCACGCTACGTCGATTCGTCGGTCGAGCGGCTGCAGGTCAAGGTCATGGGCGTGACCACCGACCGGCATCGCGTCGCGTGCAACGGCCGCGCGCTGCCCCTGGTGTCGACCGGCATCCCGGGTGAATTCGTCGCCGGCGTGCGTTACCGTGCGTGGAATCCGCCCTCAGGGCTACATCCGACCATCGGGGTGCAGGCGCCGCTCGTCTTCGACCTGGTGGATACCTGGGCGGCGCGCTCGATCGGCGGCTGCACCTATCACGTCGTGCATCCGGGCGGGAGAAACTACGACACGTTTCCCGTCAATGCGATGGAAGCGGAAGCGCGGCGTGTCGCGCGCTTCTGGGCGCATGGCCACACGCCCGGCGGCATGAGGCTCGCCGACGAGCGTCTCAATCCTGCGACGCCGACGACGCTCGATCTGCGGTGGCAGCCGAATTAGTTCGATACGATAACGGTCTCTGTGCGGTGGCACACATTGACCTAGTCGCGCAGCGCCTATACTGGCTGCATGAACAACCTGCTGAATCGCCTTGCGCGAGATTCGATCGCGATAATCGTAGTTGCCGCCGCGGTCTTCCTCGCCGGATGCGGCGGTGGCGAATCGTCAGGAACCCCAGCCGCGCCGCCGCCGCCGCCGGCGGGAACGCTCGATTCGACCTTCGGAACGGGCGGAAACGCGGTCACGCAGATTGTCAGCCATCACGCCTATGGCGACTCGGTTGCCGTGCAGTCCGATGGAAAGATCGTCGTCGCGGGGTACGCGATTGACCCGGCATCGCTCGAGTCCGTTCTTCTCGTTCGCTACGGTCCGAACGGTGTCCCGGATCCCACCTTTGGCACCGCGGGCGAGGTATTGACGGCGTTCGGAACGGGGAACGCGCGCAGCAACGGCATGGTGGTCCAGGCGGACGGCAAGATTGTGGTGGTCGCCACCGGCACGCCATTCTGCGGCCTGATCCGCTATCTCGGCACCGGCGCGCTGGATCCGGCATTCGGCACGAACGGAATCGTCTCATTTAGTGGAGGGTACTGCGGTCGGCTCGCCTTGCAAAAGGACGGCAAGCTGGTCGTTGCCGGCGGGCAACGCATCCACCGCTTCGATCCGGACGGCAAGCCGGATGCTTCTTTTGGCATCGCCGGCACCGCCAACCCCGGATTGGGAACGTTCATCACCGAGTGCTGCGATGTCGCGCTTGCAGCCAACGGGCGAATTGTTGTCGCGGGCACCGAAAGCACCGGCGGGTTTTTCCCGATTGCCGTCTACAGGATTCGCCGCCTCAACCCGGACGGCACCTTCGACGCGACGTGTTGCACCGACTTGTTCGGAGGTCTGGCCGACACCCATAGCAGCGTGCGCCTCGCGACGCAGGGCGACGGCAAGATTCTGTTCACCATCATTCCGCATGCGCCGAATGTGCATCGACTCCTCGAAAACGGTTCAGTCGACACTTCGTTTGGCCTGGCGGGCATCGCCATCGGCGGATCCACCGGCGCCGTCCGCGCCATCGCGCTGCAGTCGAACGGAAAGATCCTCCTTGTCGGCGAAGGCAACACCACGCTGGACGTGACTCGCTTCAACGCCAACGGGACGCTCGACACCGGGTTCGGCGTCGGGGGCGTCGCCAGCACGCAGTTCGCGTCGAGTTCGCATGGCTTTGGCGTCGCGATCCAGCCCGACGGCCGCATCGTGGCTACAGGATATGCGTACATTCCGCCGATCGTGCTGATCACCGCGCGCTTCTTCGGCGACGCGATACCCTGATCCGGCGGCGGCGACTACGCGTGCCGGGGCGGGCGTTGTCGCGCTGACGTAGAATTGCGGCTTTTGCTGCATTCCCTTCGGCCGTGACCCCCGTCCGCACTCGCTTCGCGCCCAGTCCCACCGGCTTCCTGCACCTCGGCGGCGCGCGTACCGCGCTCTTCGCCTGGGCCTTCGCGCGCCATCATCGCGGCACGTTCATCCTGCGCATCGAGGACACCGATGTCGAGCGCTCGACGCCGGAAGCCATCGACGCGATCCTCCACGGAATGGCATGGCTGGGTCTCGACCACGACGAGGGCCCGTTCTACCAGATGCAGCGGATGGACCGGTATCGCGCGGTCATCGCCGACATGCTCGCCCGCGGACTTGCCTACCACTGCTACATGCAACCTACCGAACTCGACGCGCTGCGTGCCGAGCAGATGGCACGCAGCGAGAAGCCGCGCTACGACGGCCGCTGGCGCCCGGAGAATGCGCAGGGCAAAACCGCGCCCGCGGGCGTGGCGCCGGTCGTGCGCTTTCGCAATCCGGACGATGGCGTGGTCGCCTGGGACGACGCGGTGAAGGGCCGGATCGAGTACGCGAACGCCGAGCTCGACGATCTCGTCATCGCACGCTCGGACGGAACGCCGACGTACAACTTCTGCGTTGTCGTCGACGATCTCGACATGCGCATCTCGCACGTCATCCGCGGCGACGACCACGTCAACAATACCCCGCGCCAGATCAATATCCTGCGCGCGTTGGGAGCGACCCTGCCGGTATACGCGCACCTGCCCACAGTGTTGGGCGAGGACGGCACCAAGCTGTCGAAGCGCCACGGGGCGGTGTCGGTCACCGAGTACGAGTCCGAGGGATTCCTGCCGGACGCGATGCTCAACGCGCTCGCGCGGATCGGCTGGTCGCACGGCGATGTCGAACTGTTCAGCCGCGACGAGTTCGTGCAGTGGTTCGGCCTCGAGGCCATCCATCCCGCGCCGTCGCGCTTTGATCTCGCGAAGCTCCGCTGGTTCAACCACGAGCACATGAAGAGGGCGCCCGACGATGCCCTCGGCCGGGCGCTCGAGCCGTTTCTACGTAGCGCGCGACTCGATCCGGCGCAGGGGCCGCCGGCGGCGGACGTCGCCGCGGTGTTGCGTGATCGCGTGAACACGCTGGTGGAAATGGCCGACGCGGCGCATTACTTCTATTCGACGCCGCATCCGGCGCTGGAGAAGATCGCCGAATTCGTCAACGAGGGCAACCGCGCCGCGCTCGCGGCGCTCGCCGAACATTTTGCAGATGTCGAATGGAAGCGCGAGACGATACTCTCCGCGATCAAGATCGGCGCCACCAAGCACGGGTTGAAACCGCCGCAGGTGATGATGCCGCTGCGCGTCCTGGTCTGCGGCACGCCGCAGACGCCCGCGATCGACGCGGTGCTGGCGCTGCTGGGGCGCGAGACGACACGCACGCGGCTTGCCGCGGGACTCGCACGCACGGGCTGAAGGCGGCGCGCCGCGTGCCGTGATCGCGCTTGGCGGCGCGGGGGCATTCCTGTAAAATGCCAATTTCCGGCCCCTTAGGCTCCCATGCCCAAGTTCGTGTTCGTGACCGGTGGCGTCGTTTCCTCACTGGGGAAGGGCATCGCCGCCGCGTCGCTGGCCGCGATCCTCGCCTCCCGCGGCATCCGCGTCACCAATCTCAAGCTCGACCCGTACATCAACGTCGATCCTGGAACGATGAGTCCGTTCCAGCACGGCGAGGTGTTCGTCACCGAGGACGGTGCCGAGACCGACCTCGACCTCGGCCACTACGAGCGCTTTGTCGACGTGAAGATGGGCAAACCTAACAACTTCACGACGGGCCAGATCTACGAAAGCGTGATTCGCAAGGAACGCCGCGGCGACTACCTCGGCGGCACCGTGCAGGTGATCCCGCACATCACCGACGAGATCAAGAGCTGGATCG
>JBDTLY010000367.1:0-3870 GCA_039934535.1 Casimicrobiaceae bacterium
CGGAACATCTCCTGGTGCTTCAGCTCCTCGTCGGTCAGGCG
Source organism: Casimicrobiaceae bacterium (assembly GCA_039934535.1). Taxonomy (GTDB): domain Bacteria; phylum Pseudomonadota; class Gammaproteobacteria; order Burkholderiales; family Casimicrobiaceae; genus CAIWHR01. The sequence goes on from JBDTLY010000367.1 coordinate 42, forward strand.
CACGAGCGCCTCGAACGCGACCTGGTCGCCGAGCGCGTGGCTGCCGCCGATGGATGACATCTTGGCGCCGATGAAGCGCTCGACGAGCGCGAACATGTTGGCGTAGGTGCGGCCTTGCACCTGCGAGAAGAAGCGCTTCTGGTCAGCGCTCAGGAATGTCAGCTGGGTGACCTTCGACAGGCCGTCGGGCAGGAACTTCTTGGCGAAGTCGAAGCCGCGGCCGCGGACGACGTCGCGGTCGATGTCCCAGCGGATGCGCTTGGACACCTCGATGCACTTCGCATAGCGCTCGGTCTCGACGGCGGCGAGGGACGGTTGGGACATGGTGCTCTCCTTAGGGACGATCAGGCGCGCGACGGCGCAGGGGAAAGGCGACGCGGCTCATGCCGTCGCCCATGAACGGTTCTCCATCACGGCCAGGATCTGGCGCGCGGCGCGCGCTGCGCCGTCGGTCTCGACCGGCCTGTACGCGACCGGCGCGTGCATCGCGGCGAGCGCGCGCTCGGCAAGCTCGTCGGTCGAGAGCTCCCGAAAGCGCACCGAGCAGTCGGCGCAGTAGTTGTGCAGGCGGTTCTTCACGTGGATGCACTGCTCGAAGTGGCGCTCGAGCGGAAAGCTCAGGAACGGCCGGCGCGTCGCGACCAGCTCCATGCACGTGCTCAGGCCGCCTTGCACGAGCGCGAGGTCCGAGCAGGCGAGGTGCTCGAACAGGTTGTGGACGTACGGCAGCACGTCGAGCCCGTCGTGCACCGGCAGCGCCTCGGGCGCGACGCGCGGGCCTGCCACCAGCACCATGCGCAGCTCGGGCACTTGCCGCTTCATCGCCGGAAAGGCGGCGGCGATGTGGCGCAGCAAGGGCGCGCCGACAGCGGTGCCGCCGACCGCGGCGATGACGAGCTTCTCGTCGCGGCGATAGCCATGGCGGGCGCGCAGCGCATCGGCGTCGGCGAGCGACTTCGGATCGAACGGCAGGGCATAGCCGGAGAAGCTGAAGTTGCGCCGTGTCCAGTCGCGGATCACCGGCAGGCCGGGGCCGAAGCTCAGGTCGGAGACATCCTCGGGATTGCCGACGAAGATCGCCCGGTCGCGGATCCAGGGGTAGCGCGCGACGTGCTCGATGTCGTCGGCGTTGCGGTCGGCGCACAGGTAGGCCTCGCGCTCGTTGCCTTCCTCCATCGGCAGGCAGCCGACGAAGTCGGTCAGGAAGACGAAGGGCTGGCGCTTGAGCTCCGGGTTCTCGTGGAAGTGGTAATCGACCTCCCAGGCCTCGTCGCCGATGACGATGTCGTAGTGCTCTTGCCTCAGCAGGTCGGCGAAGACGAGAAAGTTGCGCGCCATCACCTCGTCCATCGTGCGCAGGGCGAAGAAGGCCTGCAGGTCGTGCTCGCCGGCCTGCGCCTCGAAGTGGCGGCTCTCGTTGGCGAGGAGTGCGGTTCTCGGGTGGAGCCGCTCGCCCTCGCGATCGAGGTAGGCCGATGCGGGATGGACGGTGAACCAGTCGATCTCGAGATCGGGATGGAGTGCCCGCATCTCGCGCGCGATCGCCAGGTCGCGCTGGACATGTCCCAGGCCGATCGCGCTCGAGACGAAGAGCGCGCGGCGCTTCCTCGCCATCGCGCGGACCCAGGTCGATCGCGCCGGCCGGGCCCCGACGAAGTCGCGCACGGCCAGCGCGAAGGCGACCGGATCCCGCCCCGACGTGAGGTGTCCGCCAGCGCCGATGGTGAGCAAGCGCGCGCCCGGCACGAGCGCCGCGATCTGCTGGCCGTTGGCGTAGGCCACGCGGCCGTCCTCGTCGCCGTGGATCACGAGAGTCGGGCAGCGGACCTGCGTGGCCTTCTCGCGCAGGTCGGCGCCGAACCAGCCCGCCAGGCCCATCGCGACGATCGTGCCGTCGGTGGCGTTGCCGCCGCGCACCACGCCGTCCTCGTACGGCTTGGTGGAGTGCGGCTCGCTGAAGCACACGGTGAAGAACTCGTCGAGGTAGGCCGGCCAGTCTTCGCGCATGCGGCGCAGCACCTTCTTGCCGTCCTCGACCGCTTGCGCTGTCGCGAGCAGGCGCGAGGCGAACCCGCCGGCGACGACGAGGTGCGAGACACGCCCCGGCTGCTCCGCCGCGACGCGCAGCACCGTCATCGCCGCGGCCGAGATGCCTATGAGCGCCGCGCGATCGACCTCGAGGCGGTCGAGGATGGCGACGAAGTCGGCGTGATAGTGGTCGAACGAGTACTGCTCGCTCGTACTCGGACGATCGGACCGGCCGTTGCCGCGAAGGTCACCGACGACGACGCGAAAGTGCTGCGCGAGCCAGGGTACGACGCCCTTGAGCAGGTGCGCGTTGGCGATCTGGAACACGGGCGCGAAGGCGAGCCACGGGCCGGCTTCGCCGAACTGCCCGTACCAGGAGCGCACGCCGTCGCGCTCGACGAAGCCTTCGCGCACCGGCGCGATGCTCTCGTACGGGTACGGCTGCGGCAACGTACCCGGCGCCGGCAGAGGACCGGCGGCAAGGGCGAGGCGCTCGTGACCCGCGCGCGGCTTCGAGTCGCGGGTCATGACCGCCTCCGCCGGGCGGGTTTCTTCGCGCGCCCTTCGACGCGGCGCAGCAGCGTCGCGAAAGCCTCGAGCGCCTCGCGCTGGTGGCCGTCCTTCTCGTCGATGCCGAGCATCATGCTGGCCTCCATGCCGGTCCAGAACCAGACGATCCAGGCCGAGATCGCCTCGGCCGACACCGGCAGGTCGAGGCCCGAGGTCGCGATGAACTGCTTTACCGCTTCTTCCACCAGGCCGTACCACTGCGACACCCGCGGCACGAACTCGCGGCGCAGCTCGATGTCGTGGAAGCTCGCGCCCATCAGCTCCATCAACAGGCGAACGAATCCCGACTTCAGGTCTTCATCGTAGAAGTCGCAGGCCTGCTGCCACTGCTGGCTGGCGCTGGCAGTGCCCTGGTACATGCGCTCCTGCCGATCGAGGAGTTGCCGGTTGGCCTCGTCGAGGACGGCGAGCACGAGCTGCTGCTTGCCGCGGAAGTGGTAGCCGATCAACGCGTGATTGACGCCTGCCTCGCGCGCGATGTCTCGCACGTTGAGGTTGGCGTAGCCGACCTCGACGAGCCGATCTCGCGCAGCGCGCAGGATCGCCGCCCGGGTCGTCGCCCCGTCGGCACGTCCGGGAGCGACTGTCCCGCCTTCATCCCGCCCGGCTGGGAGTCGACGCGAAGATTGAACAATCGGTTTATCCATTTGTTCAATGTAGTGCCGGCAGGATGCGGTTGTCAAGCAGTCGTCGCCGGACGGGCTCCTAGAATTCGCCCTTCCTGCTTCGCGTCGCTTCCCGAATGGACACTCCGAGCGTCTCGAGTCCGACGCTCACCGCCCTCGTCCGCGGGAAGACAGCGTCTAGAGAGTCACCATGACCACTATCGTCCGCCACGCCGACTTCGTCGACAGCATCGCCGCCGCGCTGCAGTACATCAGCTTCTATCACCCGGCCGACTACATCGCCCACCTCGCCCGCGCCTACGAGCTCGAGCAGGGCCCGGCCGCGAAGGACGCGATCGCCCAGATCCTCACCAACTCGAAGATGTGCGCCGAGGGGCGACGGCCGATCTGCCAGGACACGGGAATCGTCAACGTCTTCCTGAAGATCGGCATGGACGTGCGCTTCCCCGATTTTCCCGGCAGCGTCGAGGACGCCGTTAACGACGGCGTCAGGAAGGGCTACCTCGATCCCGACAACCCGCTGCGCGCATCGATCGTCGGCGACCCGCACTTCGAGCGCAGGAACACGAAGGACAACACGCCGGCCGTCGTCCACATGACGCTCG
>JBDTLY010000368.1:0-3870 GCA_039934535.1 Casimicrobiaceae bacterium
TGCAGAACGAGCCGGTGCCCACGGCTGGACACTGGAACATCATGGATATCTACTCGCCGGGCAGGAAAGTGCATCACGTCAGCACCGGTGGCACGGTGCATGCCGACTGAGCGAGGCGTAAAAGAGGGCCCTCCCCATGAAGCGTGAATACTCGCTGGCGCATTTGACCGTGCTGTCGCTCACACCGCCGCAACTGGTGGACGTGGCGGCGCGCGCGGGTTACGACGGCGTGGGCGTGCGGATGACGCGCGTCACGGCGGACGAGGTGCTCTACGACATCGCCCGCGACCGGGTCATGATGAGGGAAACCAAGGCGCGGCTCGCCGCGACCGGAATCGTCGTGCACGACGTCGAGCTCTTCCGGATGGATCCGGCGCTCGATGCGGAAAGTTTCGTCGCGGAACTCGAGGCAACTGCCGAGCTCGGTGCGCGCCACATCATCGCGCAGCTGCCCGACCCGGACCGCGAGCGTGCAATGGCGCGGTTCGCGAAGCTGTGCGATCTCGCGCAGCCGCTCGGCATCTTCGTGAGCCTCGAGTTTCCGCATTGGACGGAAACCGGCGACCTGGCCGAGGCGGCGCGCATCGTGCGCGCGGTCAACCGGCCGAACGCCGGGATACTGGTCGACATGCTCCATTTCGGCCGGTCGAACTCGAGCCTCGACGAGCTGGCGGAGCTGCCGCGTGAGTGGCTTCGCTTCGCGCACATCTGCGATGCGGCCAGGGAAGTGCCGCCCACGATGGCGGGAATCATCCGCACCGCGCGCGACGAGCGGCAGTTCCCGGGCGAGGGCGGCATCGACGTACGCGCGATCCTGGCCCGCATGCCGCGTGATATTCCCTATGCGCTGGAAATTCCGCGAGTGACGTTGACGAACGCGATCGGGCCGGAAGAAGTGGCGCGGCTCGCGCTTGTCGTCACCAAAAGCCATCTCGGGACCACGGACGACCGCAGCAGGGCACCGCACCGCCCACGTGCATCAACGCGCATGGCGGTCTCCGCGCGCTAGCGCCCGGGCGTTTCCATGATCAACGGCAAGACGACACTCATCGCGCACATCGGCTATCCGACCGAGGCGTTCAAGGCGCCCATGATCTACAACCCCTGGTTCGAGCATCGGGGCATCGACGCCGCCGTCGTTCCGATGGGGGTGACGGCGGACGATTACACGCAGGTCCTGAGGCCGCTGTTCCAGCTGACGAACCTTCGTGGCGCGCTGGTGACCATGCCGCACAAGGTGACGACGGTCGCGCTGCTCGACGAATGCTCGACCGCCGTGCAGATCGCGGGATCCTGCAATGCCATCCTGAAAAAAGCCAACGGAACGCTTGTCGGCGACATGTTCGACGGCGTGGGATTCACGCGGGGCCTGCGGCACAGGAATTTCACTTTCGAGGGCGCGAAATGCCTCGTGGTCGGCGCGGGCGGCGTGGGATCGGCGATTGCGGCATCGCTCGCCGCCGAGGGCGTCGCGTCGATCTCGCTGTTCGATACCGACGCCCCTTCCGCCGAGCACCTGGCCGCGCGGCTGCGCCAGCACTATCCGAGGCTGGACGCGCGTGTCGCATCCCGCGATCCGACGGGATTCAGCCTCGTCGTAAACGCCACGCCGCTCGGGATGAAGGCAACCGATCCGCTCCCGGTCGACGTTTCACGTCTGGCGCCGGAGTCGTTCGTCGGCGAAGTGGTGATGAAGCAGGAAATCACACCGTTTTTGCAGGCTGCGCGTGAGCGCGGCTGCAGATTTCAGGTCGGCACGGACATGCTGTTTGAAATGATTCCCGCGTATCTGGAGTTTTTCGGGTTTGGCACGGCCACTCCGCAGGCGCTTCGCGCGGTCGCGCGGGTATCCTGATGTCAGGCGTGGACAGTTCTGCATGGGCGCGGATCCGGTGGGTCCGCATGTTCGCGCAGGTAGATAACATTTCCCAGGGTTGGAGGAGTCGATGAAGAGTGCATACCGTAGTCTGATTGCCACGGCTGTCGCGCTTTGCGTGCCGCTGTTCGCGCTGGCGCAGCAACCGCCGATCAAGATCGTCGGCATCGTAGAATTGTCGGGGGGCGGCGCCACCGCCGGCACCAATTTCGACAACGGAGTGAAGCTCGCGGTGAAGGAAATCAATGCCGCGGGCGGGATCCTCGGGCGCAAGGTCGACTACTCGTCGGCGGACACGCAATCGCAACCGCAGGTGGCGAAGGCGCTTACGCAGAAGGCGGTGGACGAGAATGCCTATGTCGTCATGGGCCCCGTGTTCTCCGGCTCGATCATCGTCAGCATGGCGGAGACCAAGAAGGCGGAGATCACCAATTTCACCGGCGGCGAGGCGGCGGCGATCACCGAACAGGGCAACCCGTACGTGTTCCGCACGTCGTTCACGCAAGCGACGGCCATGCCGAAGGTCGCCAAGTACATCAAGGACGGTCTCAAGGCAAAGACGGTGGCCGTGATCTGGGTCAACAACGACTTCGGCAAAGGCGGCCGCGACTCGATCGTCAAGGCGCTGGACGCGCAGGGCGTCAAGGTAGTGGCCGACATTTCGACCGACCCGGGCCAGGTGGACTTCTCGGGCGCGGTGCTGAAGGCGAAGCAGTCGAACGCCGATGCACTCTTCGTGTACACGAACGAGGAGGAATCCGCCCGCGCGCTCCGCGAGCTCAAGAAGCAGGGCTACGACAAGCCGATCATCGGCGAGACGACGCTGACCGGGCAAAAAGTGATCGAGCTCGCGGGCGACGCCGCCAACGGCGCGATGGCGCACGTCGGACTGACGGTCGACGCGCCGCAAGCGCCGATCAAGGACTTCGACCGGAAATTCCAGGCCGAGTACAAGTACAAGAGCGACCACAACGGGATGAAGGGCTACAGCGGCATGTACGTCGTGAAGGCCGTCACCGAGAAGGTCGGCAAGGTCGACTCGAAGGCGCTCGCCGCCGCGCTGCATGGCGCGAAGATCTCGGCCAAGGACGTGCCGGGCGTGCTGCTCGACGTGACCTTCGACAAGAATGGCGACCTCGACCGCGAGAGCTTCCTCGTCAAAGTCGAAAACGGCAAGCAGGTCGTGACGCAGACGCTGCCGCCGGCGTCGGCGAAGTAGCGCCCCCGCATGATCCCGGAACGGGCGCAGCCACGCGAGCGGCTGCGTCCGGGGCCGGGTTCGGGCGTACTCTGTCGTAACGGGGAATTGCGATGGCCGATCTGATCCAATTGATCGTATCCGGGACCGCGACGGGCGCGATCTACGCGTTGTGCGCGCTCGGGTTCACGCTGCTCTGGCAGGCGTCCGGGACGATCAACTTCGCGCAGGGCGAGTTTGTGATGCTGCCGGCATTCGCGATGCTGTTTTGCATCGCTGGCGGAGCGCCGCTATGGCTTGCGTTCCTGCTGACCTGCGCCGCGGCGATGCTGGTGCTCGGCTGGGGCTTCAAGCGCACGATCGTCGATCCGCTGATCCGCCACGGCGTCATTCCCCTGGTCATCGCGACGCTGGGTCTTTCGATCGCGCTCAAGACGCTGGTGCGCGCGGGCTACAGCGCCGAGGCACACCAGTTCAACAGTCCTTTTCCGGCCGGGCAGCTTTCCCTTGCCGGCGTGAATGTCTCCTACGCCGACATCGGCACGCTGCTGATCGCCGGCCTGATCGTGATCGGGCTGCAGGCGTTCGTGACGCGAACGGTGACCGGTCGCGCGATGCAGGCGGTGGCGCAGAACACCGACGCGGCGCGCGTGCTCGGCATCGACGTGAAGCGGATGGTGCTCTACACGTTCCTGATCAACGCGGTGCTGGCAGTCGTCGCCGCGCTGCTCGTGACGCCGACGTACCTCGCCAAGTTCGACATGGGCGACTCGATCGGCCAGAAGGCGTTCTTCGC
>JBDTLY010000369.1:0-3870 GCA_039934535.1 Casimicrobiaceae bacterium
GGAATGAAGGGACTGTCCGCGCCGAAGATCGAGGGCAAGTTCAGCCTGCGCACGTCGGTCACCGGCGAGGTGGTGATGGACGACGTGTTCGTGCCGCAGGAAAATTTGCTGCCGAACGTCGAGGGGCTCAAGGGGCCGTTCGGTTGCCTCAATGCGGCCCGTTACGGCATCGCGTGGGGCGCGCTCGGCGCAGCGGAATTCTGCTGGCACGCCGCGCGCCAGTACACGATGGACCGCACGCAGTTCGGCAAGCCGCTCGCCGCGAACCAGCTCGTCCAGAAAAAACTGGCCGACATGATGACCGAGATCACGCTCGGCCTGCAGGGCTGCCTGCGCCTCGGGCGGATGAAGGACGAAGGCATTGCCACGCCGGAGATCACGTCGATCATGAAGCGCAATTCCTGCGGCAAGGCGCTCGACATCGCGCGCATGGCCCGCGACATGCACGGCGGTAACGGAATTGTCGACGAATTTCACGTCATCCGTCACGTGCTGAACCTCGAAACGGTCAACACCTACGAAGGGACGCACGACGTGCACGCGCTGATCCTCGGCCGCGCGCAGACGGGCATCTCCGCATTTTAATTAGGGTCAGACTCGAATTTTCTTCTCTTGCTCCTTCAATGCGACACGCTGTCGGGAAAATTCGAGTCTGACCCTAATTAAAATGAAGCTGTACGACTATTTCCGCTCGTCGGCCGCCTACCGCGTCCGGATCGCGCTCAATCTGAAGGGCCTCGCACCCGAGCGCGCATTCGTCCACCTGCGCCGCGGCGCGCAACGCGAGGACGACTACCTGGCGCTCAATCCGCAGGGCCTCGTGCCGTCGCTCGTCACCGACGACGGCGCGGTGCTAACGCAGTCGCTCGCGATTCTCGAATGGCTCGACGAGACGCATTCGCGCTCGCCGTTGCTGCCGACGGATGCGGCGGGCCGCGCCCGCGTGCGCTCGCTGGCGCTCACGATCGCCTGCGACATCCATCCGCTCAACAACAAGCGCGTGCAGGACTACCTGACGTCGACGCTCGGCGTGACCGACGAACAGAGAAACGGCTGGGTCAAGTACTGGATCGACATGGGATTCGAAGCGCTCGAAACGCGCCTCGCGGGCGACGCGGCGACGGGCCGGTTCTGCCATGGCGACGCGCCGACCCTTGCCGACGTCTGCCTCGTGCCGCAAATGGCGAACGCCCGCAGGATGGACTTCGATTTCACGCCGTACCCGACGCTGCTGCGCATCGAAGCGGCATGCGCGGCATTGCCTGCATTTGCCAACGCCGCTCCGATGAAGCAGCCGGATGCGGAGCAGTGACCATCGAAATCGATCCTTTCGGGAACTGACCCATGACCTCCCCCATCGAATCGTGGGACCTCCCCACCGTCCCCATCCACGGCAGCGCCGACCGCTTTCCCGTGCGCCATGTCTTCTGCGTCGGCCGCAACTACGCCGAGCACGCGAAGGAGATGGGCGGCGACGCGTCGAAGGAGCCGCCGTTCTTCTTCACCAAGGCCGCCGATTCGGTGGTGCCGGTCGTGCCGCCGGCGGTCGGCAGCATCGCGTATCCGCTCGCGACGAAGAATTTCCATCACGAGATCGAGCTCGTCGTCGCGATCGGCGGCCGCGGCGCGAAGTTGGCACCTGAGCGCGCGCTGGAGGTCGTCTACGGCTATGCGGTGGGCCTCGACATGACACGGCGCGACCTGCAGACCGACATGCGCGAGAAAAAAAGACCGTGGGACATCGGCAAGTCGTTCGCCGGCGGGGCGCCGATCGCGCCGATCTATCCCGCAGCCGAAGTCGGGCATCTTTTGCGCGGCGCCATCTGGGTCGACGTCAACGGCGCGCGCCGGCAGACGGGTGACCTGGCCGACCTTATCTGGGATGTGCCGCACACGCTGGCATTCCTGTCGCAGTACTACGAGCTGATGCCCGGCGACCTCGTGTTCACCGGGACGCCGGCGGGGGTCGGCCCGGTGGTCGCCGGCGATCGCCTCGACGGCGGCATCGACAAGCTGGGCACGCTCGCGGTCACCATCGCGCCGCCGATCTCATAATCGTCGTGCCAGGGATCGTCTTCACGCCGGAGTTCGTCGAGCGCGGCTACAACAACCGCGCAGCGGTGCCGGACCATCCGCGGTGGTTCGCGCACTACGCCGCGGCGTCGGCCGACGCGCGCATGAAATTCGCATCCCGATTGGACGTGCGCTACGGCCTCGGGCCGAAGGAAACGCTCGACCTTTTCCTTCCACCAGGCCCGCCACACGCGACGTTCGTCTTTTTCCACGGCGGCTACTGGCGGGCGCTCGACAAGGCCGACTTCTCGTTCGTCGCGGCGCCGTTTCTCGCGCAGGGCATCGCGGTGGCCGTGGTCAACTACGACCTCTGTCCCGACGTCAGCATCGCGACGATCGTCAACGAGTGCCGGCGTGCGATCGTCTGGCTGGTCCGCGAGGGCGGGGCGCACGGCAGCAACGTCGAACGCATCGTCGTCGGCGGCAATTCGGCGGGCGGGCACCTGGTCGCGATGCTCTTTGCGACCGATTGGTCGGCGGCGGGACTTGCGCGCGCGCCGTTCGCGGGCGGAATCTCGATTTCCGGCGTCCACGACCTCACCCCGCTGGTGCTGTTCTCGTTCAACGCCGACCTGAAGCTCGACGATGCGGAAGCGGCGCGGATGTCGCCCGCGCTCATGCGGCCGCGAACGGGTGTGCCGCTGCTCCTCGCCGTCGGCGCCGACGAGACCTCCGAATTCCTGCGCCAGACGCGGATCCTCTGGGATGCGTGGCCCGCGAACCGTCCCGCCGGCGATGCCGCCCCGTTTTTCGTCCCCGAGCGCAACCACTTCACGATCGTCGTCGACTACGGCGACCCGGACAGCGAACTCGTCCGCCGGACGCTCGCGCTGTTCTGACGCCGCGGGCCGGTGCCTGTCCGGCGACCGTTTTCCGGCGCTTCCTCCTATAGTCTATTGACAACTGACCGACGGTCACTTAAGCTGCGGCTCAATTGACCCTGAGTCATTTAGGGGTCGCCAACGAGGGAGGCCACCCCATGGTCATTCGCCAGCGCGCCATTCAGGCCGAGGACAAGCGGGAACGCCACGACGCGATCCTCGATGCGGCCGAGCGCGTCCTCCTGCACTCACCCGAACGCGTCGCGAGCGTCGCCGAAGTGGCGGACGACGCGGGTCTCGCCAAGGGCACCGTCTACCTCTATTTCCCGAGCAAGGAAGAGCTGCTGCTCGCCGTGCACGAGCGGCGGATCGACGAATTCTTCCGCGACGTGATCAAGCTCGTCGAAGGCGAAGCGCCGGCCTCGGTCGATGCGATGCTCGCGCTGACGCACCGCCATCTCGTCTCGCCGCCGCTCTTCCTTCCGCTCGCCTCCCGCTGCTTCGGGATGATGGCGCACAGCCTGCCCGCCGACGCCGCGATGGCCTTCAAGCAGCGGATGGCCGGGCGGCTGGAGCGCGCCGGCGCGGGCCTCGAACGGCATTTCGGCACGCTTCCGCCGGGCGGCGGCGTGGCGCTTTTGCGCCGCAGCTACGCCCTGATCCTCGGCCTCTGGCAAATGTCCGTTACGGCGAACGGCGAAACAGCGCACTGCGCTCTGGCCGGTGCGGGCGCGTCGCCGGTCTTCGCGTGGAGTTACGCCGCGGAGCTCGACGTCGCGCTGCGTGCCCTGTGGCAGGGAATGATCGGTGCAGCTCAGGAGAATTCGCAATGAACTTTTCGATCCGAACCCTCGTTTCGATCGCGGCGCTTGCCGCCGTCGCGAGCTGCGCCAAGCATGAACCTGTCGCGGATCCCGCGCGTCCGGTCGTGCTCGCGCAGGTCACACGTCCAGTGCTCACAATACTTGCCGTGGTC
>JBDTLY010000370.1:0-3864 GCA_039934535.1 Casimicrobiaceae bacterium
CCGGATTCGCTCGGCACGCAGGTGTTCGCGCCGCACATGTCGATCCGCGAGGAACCGCACCTGCCGCGTGGCCGCGGCAGCGCGCCGTTCGACAACGAGGGGGTGGCCACGGTGCCCCGCGACGTCGTGCGCGACGGCATCGTCCGCGGCTACTTCCTGGGCAGCTATTCCGCGCGCAAGCTCGGACTCGCGACGACCGGCAACGCCGGCGGCAACCACAATCTCATCCTCGCCCACGGAGGGGACGACCTCCCGGCCCTGTTCCGACGGATGGGCCGCGGCCTGTTCGTGACGGAGCAGCTGGGGCAGGGCGTCAATCCGGTGACCGGCGATTTCTCGCGCGGCGCCGCCGGATTCTGGATCGAGGGCGGCGAAATCGCGTTTCCGGTCGAGGAAATCACGATCGCGGGCAACCTGAAGCAGATGTTCCGCGACATCGTTGCCGTCGGTTCCGACGTCGACCGGCGAAGCGCGCGGCACACCGGGTCGATTCTGGTCGGCCGGATGACCCTCGCCGGCGCATGAGCCACGCCGCCGCGCGCCGCCCGTCTTTCTGATGCTGGTCCCCGTCTACAACTGGTTCCGGACGCTCAACGACCCGTTCCGCAGCGCGCACACGGCGTCACGGTGGATCGCGTCGATCCCGGCAATCGACGCGCTGTCGATCCAGAAGGAAGCGCTCGATCTCGTCGCCGAATTTCCCGGGGCGCGCCGAGACGTCGGTCCCGGCCAGGTCGAGGCGCTGCTCCGGATCGACGCTCGTCTCGAGCCCGTCATCGCCCAGCTCACGCAGCAGTACACGGCCAATTACCAGAAAAGCACCAGCGTCGAGTCGCGGCTTTGGCACGCGGTGTTTGACCTTGTTAAGGCGTTCACCGCCGCCTACCAGCTCGGGCTGAAGGCGGGCTATCCGCGCGCCGACAACAAGCGCTGGCGTGCCGTGCTGCCGTGGGTGCTGGTCCGCCTCGCGCACTTCAAGGGGATCGACGGAAAGTTCCGACTGTTCCGCTACGGTCACTGGATTCCGGCGCAATGGCGCGAGTTCCACGAGCTCTACGAATTCGCGCGCATGCGCGGCTGGCAGCGCGAGCAGCTCGTCTTTGGCGCCGGGACATTTTCGCGGCCGGGCGTCTACCTCGAGCAGGAATACCTCAAGACGCTGCTCCTGATGCGCCTCGATTCGGGCAACTTCACCCCGGACCAGGTCGAGTGGGTGGCACGGCAGCTCGAGGACTGGGCGCCGTCGCTCTCGCTGGTGCCGCCGCCGGGCGCCGACGCGACATTCCGTGTCGACCTGACGGGCACCCAGGGATTGCGGCGGGTCGACCGTCCGCATACGGGCGGGCGCGTGTTGTTCCTCGACGCCAGCCCGGCGTATTCGCGCATCGTCGAGCGGATGCGCTGGCTGCCGGAGCAGGACGACGCCAACAAGCCCGGCGACCTTCCCGCGCGTGAACAGAAGCTCCTGCTGATGCGCCTTGCGTCGCTGTTCGGTCCCGAAGCGATTGCCCACGCGCCGCGATCGCCGCGCTACCAGACCGAAGGCGACGTGCGCGTCGTGATCGGCCTGCAGGCGCTGACCCGCGCGGTCGCCGAAATCGAGCGGCTGCCGGACGCCGCGCGCACGCCGGCGGTCGCCGCGAGCTACGACGAAGTCACGCAGATGGTCAATCCGTCGATGAATCCCGAATCCGTCGCACGGCGCGTGCATGGCACGACATGGCAGATGGTCGATCGCAGCGACAGCGGCTGCCGTCTCGTGGCGTCGGTCAAGGACGCGCCGTCGAAGCTGGGCGAGATCGTCGCCATCCGCGACGCCGAGGGCTGGTCGCTCGCGGTCGTGCGCCGGATGCAACGCCATCAGGTCGACGAAGTGACGGTCGGGGCCGAAATCATCGCGCGCCGGCTGGTGCGCGTGCTGCTGCGGACGTGGGTAACGCCGACGACATCCGGCCGGCCCGCCGCGGAGCGGCCGTTCTTCGGCATCTACCTGCCGGCCCACCAGGACAACCGGCAGGCGTCACAGCGGAGCCTGATCGGCCCCGACGACAAGTTCATCCCGGGCGGGATGGTCGAGCTCGATACCGGCAGCGCACGCTACCTCATCCGGTTCACCCAGACCCTGGAGCGGCAGGCGGGCTGGGCCTGGGCGCTGTTCACGGCCGTGCGCAAGCTCACACCCTGACGAAATCGGCTAGAATTGACGCCGGAAACGCAGGTCGGCATGCCGATTCACTCTTGGAGAGGAGATTGCAATGAAGCGTCGTTCGTTCTTGGCGGAGGCTGGTGTTGCGGCGGCAACGCTTGCGCTCGCCGCATGTGGAAAGAAAGAAGAACCCGCGCCTGGTACCGCGCCTGCGCCCGCTTCTCCGGGGGCACCAGCAGTCATTACCGGCAGTCCGCAAGTTACATGGCGCCTAGCATCGAGCTTTCCCAAGAGCCTCGACACGATTTACGGTGCCGCCGAAGTGATCTCGAAGCGGGTCGCCTCGTCGACCAACAACAAGTTCCAGATCCAGGTGTTCGCCGCCGGCGAGATCGTGCCGGCGTTCGGCGTCGTCGACGCCGTGCAGAACGCCACGGTCCAATGCTGCCACACGGCGCCTTACTACTTCTTCGGCAAGGATCCGACGTTCGCCTTTGGCTGCGCCATTCCGTTCGGGATGAACGCGCGCCAGCAGAACGCGTGGATGATGCACGGCGGCGGCCGGGCGCTCTACGACGAGTTCCTCAAGGACTACAACATCGTCAGCTTCGGCGCGGGCAACACGGGCGCGCAGATGGGCGGCTGGTTCCGCAAGGAAATCAAGACGGTCGCCGACCTGAAGGGCCTCAAGATGCGGATCGGCGGAACCGGCGGATTGCCGCTCGCGAAGCTCGGCGTGGTGCCGCAGCAAATTCCCGGCGGCGATATCTATCCGTCGCTCGAGAAGGGCACGATCGACGCGGCCGAATGGGTCGGACCCTACGACGACGAGAAGCTGGGCTTCTACAAGGTCGCCAAGTTCTACTACTACCCGGGTTGGTGGGAGGGCGGTCCCGAACTCGACCTGTTCGTGAACAACAAGGCGTTCTCCGAGCTGCCGAAGGACTACCAGTCAATTTTGGAGGCGGCCTGCGCCGAGGCCAACATCGACATGGTGGCGAAGTACGACGCGCTCAATCCGCCGGCGCTGAAGCGGCTGCTCGGCAACGGCGTCAAGCTGCAGCCGTTCAGCAACGACATCATGGCCGCCTGCTACAAGGCGACGCAGGAAGTCTACGACGAGATCGCGGGCAAGAACGCCAAGTTCGCGAAGATCTATGAGCCGTGGAAGAAGTTCCGCGGCGACGAGGTCGAATGGTTTGCGGTGGCCGAGAACCGGTTCGACAACTTCATGATCGCGACGCAACGGATGCAAAAGAAATAACGAGTTCCAAAGAGGCCAAGCGGCGCGCCCGGCGAGCATTCGCCCGGCGCGCCGTTTTCCTTGGCCGCTACTTCTTTTCTTCCGCCGGCGTTTCAGGCGCCTTGTCCCCGCCGCCCATTGAACGCTCCAGCGCCTTGCGCACATCCTCTTGCTGGTCGGCGGCTCCGCCCGCGTCGCCGCCGGGCATCGCCTCTTCCACCGGAACTTCGATCCGGATGTTGCGGATGTCGACCTTTTCCTTGGTCGCAAGCCCGCCGGTGACCATGTTCGGGAACGCGATGATCAGCCCCACCATTACGACCTGGATCAGCACGAACGGCACCGCGCCCCAGTAGATCTGGCCGGTGGTCACGGGGGCGGTCCTGCGGCCGGTCAGCCGGTCGAGGAACTCCTTCGCCGGCGCGACGCTGCGCAGATAGAACAGCGCGAAGCCGAACGGCGGGTGCATGAACGA
>JBDTLY010000371.1:0-3864 GCA_039934535.1 Casimicrobiaceae bacterium
GATCTAGAATGCCGCGCACGCGTGCGAGCGCGGCGACGTCGCCGGAGACCATCATCGTCATGGTTCCCCCGGCTGCCTTCGCGGGTCCGCCGGAGACGGGGGCATCGAGCAGCGTTGCGCCGAACGCGGCGATCCGCGGCGCCCAGGCAGCGGGATGCGCGGGATCGACCGTCGACGATGTGAGGACGACGGCCCCCGGCGCGAGCGACGCCGCGGCGCCATCGGGGCCGAACAGGACGGTCTCGACTTCCGCTGCATCGACGACGAGCACGATCACGACGTCGCAAGCACGTGCGAGCTCGGAAGGCGAGGCGGCGGCAGTTGCGCCGAGGCGCACGGCGGCGTCCTGGGCGGCGGGCTGGATATCGCGGGCGACGGTGGGAATGCCGAGGCCGACGAGACGCGCCACGGCGGCGCCGCCCATCGCGCCGGTGCCGATCACGCCGACGCGTCCCGCGAAACGCCCGGAGGTCAAGCCGGCTTGGGCAGGACGTACGGCTGGCAATCGACGAGCGGCGTCACCCCGCCGTCGGCGAAGAGCTGCAAGTCCACACCCTTGCCGCGAAGTTCCATCGAGCCGTTGGAAAAGCGCACGCCCGACCCGGTCGGTATCTGATAGAGCACGACGCGCTCGCCGCCCGGCATCAGGAGGCGCGCTTCCCCCGCATCGAAGCGCACGACGATGCGCTCGCCGGAAAGCTGGCACGCGAACGTGTTCTTCGCGGCTTCCTGCTCGTCCTTGCTGGGCTTGTCGGCGCAGCCGGGCGCGGCCAGCGCCGCCACGGCGGCAACGAGCGCGAAGCGCGCGCTAACGGGAAAACGACGAAACTTGGACATGCGTCACTCCGGCAGGATCGCCGCGAGGATAGCATGAGGGAAACGCGAAGCCTTAGCAGTCGACGACGTTGACGGCAAGTCCGCCGAGCGAGCTTTCCTTGTACCGGTTCGCCATCGCCAGGCCTTTCTCGGCCATCGTGCGAACGGCGGTGTCGAGCCCGATCCGCGGAGGATCTGGCAGCCGCAATGCGAGGCGCGCCGACTCGACCGCGTGCGCGGCTGCGGCGGCATTGCGGGCAATGCAGGGATCCTGCACCAGGCCGCCGTTCGGATCGCAGGTCAGGCCCACGAAGGGCTCGAGCGCGCGTTCCGCGGCGTAGAGCAGCTGCCGATTGCTGGCGCTGTTGACCGCCGCAAGTCCTGCGGCAGCCATGGCGCTTGCAACGCCTACTTCGCCCTGGCAACCCGCGTGCTTGAGGCCGTTCGTGCGGAGCAGCTGGCCGACGGCGGCGGCGGCCAGAAGAAACGTGACCGAGCCGTCGTCTCCGGCCAGCGGATGCGTCGACCGCCATTGATGCAGGACGGCGGCGACAGGTCCCGCGGAGCCGTTCGACGGCGCCGCCACGACGCGCCCGCCGGCGGCGTTCTCCTCAGCGACCGCCGTGGCAAAGACGGCGGCCCAGGCGGCGAGCGCGGGATCGGTGCCGATAATCGCCGCGGCCTGCGTTGCCGCCCGGCGCGGGCGTCCCTGACCGCCCGGCAGCATGTCGTCGGTCGCGAGGCCGCGCTCGACCGCATTGCGCATCGTCGCCGCGAAGTGCAGCATACCCGCGCGCACTTCGCCGGGACTGCGCAGCGCGAGTTCATTCGTGCGCGCCATCTCCGCGATCTTCTTGCCGTGGGCCTGGCCTTGCGCGAGCAGCTCGTCCGCAGACGCAAACGCATAGGGCACGCGGACGAGCGAGCGCGCGCCCGGTGCTTCGCCGTCGGCGACGATCTCGCCGTCCCCCGTCGAAAAATAGAGGCGCGTGGCGAGTGTCTCGCCGCGCGCGTTGCGCGCCGTGAAGCGCATCGCGTTGCTGTGCTGCGCGAACGCCTTGTCGACGTGGAAGACGATGTCGGTCGTAGGGTCGAAGGGGATGCGCTCCGTGCCGTTGAGCGGGAGCTGGCCCTCCGCGCGGATACGCGCCGAGCGCGCGACGAGCGTGCGGGGATCGACTGCGTCAGGGGCCTCGCCGCACAGCCCGGCGAGGATCGCACGATCGGCGCCGTGTTCGCGGCCCGTGCAAGCAATTGAACCGTACAAATCGACGTACACCCGGCGCGTCTGGTAGAAGATGCCGTCGGCTTCGAGCGTGTGGACAAACCGTCGCGCGGCGCGCATCGGTCCCGTCGTATGCGAGGACGACGGCCCAAGCCCGATACGGTAAAGATCGAACGCGCTGACGAACATCCCCCGACTCCTCCATTCGCCTTGAAACGTTTCTTATTGTCTTGGCCGCACAGGCCCGAGTGCGGCGACGACTAGTATCAACGCAGACGAGTGAGGTCCGGGGTGAAGACCCGAAGATCGGTCGTAAGTTGCCGCCAAACGGCAGTCATGCCAACAGCATGAAAACCAGTTGTCGGCTACAGGCGAGGCAACGTTCAGCGCGGGGCGAAGCGCACGGCGGACGGATATGACAGCACCTCGACCTGCCGGCCGGTCCGGATCTCGCGCTGCATAACCTGCCACCACGCCGCGTCCAGCAGGTCGGCGTGCGATTCGAGGAAGCACGCGCGCGTCCGCGGGTCGGTCAGCAGGAACGTCGCGAACTCCTCGGGAAAGATGTCGTGCGTGCCGACGCCGTACCAGACATCGCCCGACATGTCGTCCCAGCCCGGAGGCGGCGGCGGAATTTTGCGGAAGTTGCAGTCGACGAGATACTCGATTTCGTCGTAATCGTAGAACACGACGCGCCCGAAGCGCGTCACGCCGAAGTTCTTGAACAGCAGGTCGCCCGCGAAAATGTTGACGGCGGCGAGCTCCTTGAGCGCCGTGCCGTACTCGCGAATCGCGTGTGCGCGCTGCGCGTCGTCGGCCCGCTCGAGGTAAATGTTGAGCGGCGTGACGCGGCGCTCGATGTAGAGGTGGTTCACCACGACGTGGTCGCCGTCGAACTCGACCACCGAGGGTGCGACCGCCGCCAGCTCGGCGACGAGCTCGTCGGAAAAACGCGCGCGCGGGAAAGCGACGTCGGAGTATTCGAGCACGTCCGTCATCCGCCCGACGCGGTCATGGTGCTTCACCAGTGTGTACTTCTGCTTGACCTTCTGGCGGTCGGTGTCCTTCGAGGCCGCGATCTTGTCCTTGATGACCTTGAACACATACGGATACGACGGCAGCGTGAACACGGTCATCACGAGCCCCTTGATGCCCGGCGCCACGATGAACTTGTCGCGCGAGTGCTTGAGGTGGTGCAGGAAGTCGCGGTAGAAGAGATTCTTCCCCGCCTTCTGCAGCCCGATCATCGTGTAGAGCTCGGCCGCGGTCTTGTCGGCCAGCATTCCGCGCAGGAAGTTGACGTAGTCGGACGGCACTTCCATGTCGACGAGGAAGTACGCGCGGTTGGCCGAGAACAGGATGGCCAGGTCGGCCTCGTCCATCAGCAACGCGTCAAAATAGAGCTTGCCGCTCGCGTCGTGCTTGACCGGCACGACGAACGGATAAGTGTGGATGCCGTTGACGATGCGGCCGACGATGTAGGCGGTCTGGTTGCGGACGAACGGCGATCCCAGCACCTGGATCTGGTGGTTCGCCTCCAGCCGGAACGGGCGCGGGAAGCGCTTGCGCACGGCGGCGAGGATGTTGGCGAGGTCGCGGCCGAAGTTCGCGAATCGCCGCTCGAACCTGAGGTCGAGGACGATATCGACGAGCGCGCCGCGCAAGCCCGTCTGCAGCGGGTAGTAGCTGCGATACGAGGGCGGGTCGGCATTGATGTAGTCGGTCGAGATCGCCGGGCGGACGAAGATGAAGCGGTTGTGGAAGTAGACGCGGTGCAGGATCTTCACCGACACCGAGTTGAAGAACGTCTCGGCGCACTCGGG
>JBDTLY010000372.1:0-3823 GCA_039934535.1 Casimicrobiaceae bacterium
TTACCTCACGTCGATCCCGCTTTACGGCGGCCTGTGGATGATGGCCTGCGTGTCGCAGACGCTCGACCCGAAAAGCCTCTCCGCGCGCGAGGTCGACCGGCGCATCTCCCAGCGCGCGCTTCCCGACCTCAAGTACTACAACGGCGACATGCACCGCGCGGCGCTCGCCCTGCCCAATTTCGTTCGCGACATTGTCAGCTAGCCTGACGGCGGCAATACCCACGTTGTGATCAGTGGCCGCACTTGAAGCGGGCGCCTCGCGCCCCCACGTCCGGAGTGTGCGGGGCGCCCTCCACGGCGGCCCGCGAAACGGACAACGAGACATGGGCATTCCAGCGAGCGGCAACACGACGGCCTTCGGCATCGCGATGCCCGACGCCGACTACGTCATGATCGACGGCGTCATGTTCGAGACCGAGTATCTGCGGGTTCCCGACCGCGACACGGTCGCGGACGACATCGTCCTCGAGGCGCGCAACGGCGACACCGAAGTCACGCTGACGTGCGGAGACGTCGACGGTGCCGAGGATCTCGGCGAGGGCCTCTATCGGCTCAAGTCGGGCGCGCACCTGCGCCTGCTGACGACCGCGACGATCCACTGAAGCGGATGGTGGGCGCCTAGGGCAGGACGATGTCGAAGTTGCCGGACAGTGCGCCGGCTTCCCGGCCGAGCGCCGCGGCCAGCGCCATCGTCAGCTGTTCCCGGGTGCCTTTCGGCGACCACGCGAGAACGGGATCGCGGTCGGCCGCGTCGCCTTCGATGTAGACCTGCGTCGTGAGCGTCGCGCCGCGCGCCGTGCGCAACTTGAGGTGCAGATGCGGGACTCGCCCTCCATATGCAACCGGGCGGATCGTCTTGAATGCGTAGCGGCCGTCGGCATCGGTTGTCGCGACGCCATAGCCCTGAAAGCCGTCGTCGCGCGGCGACCCCTCGTCGCCCGCGTGGTGATAGCGGCCGAAGACGTCGCATTGCCAGAGCTCGATCGTCGCGCCCGCGTGCGCAATTCCATCGCGCGTGACCACGCGCCCCGCGAAATACAGGCGCGTCCCTTGCGCCGGTGTGCCTTGCCCGGCCACCTGCGTCAGGTCGGCGTCCCGGTCGGCGGGAATGGTCCGCGGATAGAACGGGCCTTCCGTCTGCGACGGTGTCGGCCGCAGCGATTTTTGCGCGCGCGGCGCGGAGGTGACCGTTCCGCAGAGCACGCAGCCGAGGACCGCAAGCGCGCGACGACGCGCCGCGAAGAGTGGGGAAACTGAAAGGGGCCGTGGCATTCGGTGCTTTCGCGATGCCCAGAGGCATGGGCTATGATGCTCGCGCGATGCGAAATCGTACACGTAAATCGTCGGCGCGCGTGACGCTGGTGTTGCTGGGTGCCGCCGCGATTGCGGGCTGCGGCGATTCCGGGCCGGCGGCGCCGGACCATCGCGACGTCTACGCATCGAAGGAGGACTGCCTCGCCGACTGGCGCGACCCGAAGGAGTGCGAGGAAGGCCCGGCGCAGAATTCGAGCGGCCGGCGCAGCAGCTACTGGTACGGCCCGTCCTACTCCTCGGGCTCCTCGTCGGGCAGCGGTTACCACGCCGGCGCGCCGCGCTCCGGCAGTGCAGCGCTCGGAACACACAGCACGACCCGCGGCGGCTTCGGCGGCAGCGGCCACGCGCACGCCTCGAGCGGATCCTGATGGAACGGGAGATGCGCACGCCGCGTACCGACTGGATCGCCCAGTGCGAAAGCGTGGGCTTCTCGTACCACTCGATCGATGGCACGTACTGGGACGAGTCGCGCTGCTACCGGTTCACCGCGGAGGAAGTCGACACGCTGGAAGCCGCGACGGCTGAGCTCTCCGCGCGCTGCCTCGACGCCGCCGAGCACATCGTCGCCAACGGCCGCATGGCGGAGCTCGCGATTCCGCCGGGGTGGCGCGATCACGTCGCCGCATCGTGGCGCGCGAAGACGCCGTCGCTGATGGGCCGCTTCGACCTCGCCTTCGACGGCCGCGGGCCGCCGAAGCTCCTCGAGTACAACGCCGACACGCCGACCGCGCTGCTCGAAGCCTCCGTCGTGCAATGGCACTGGCTGCAGCAGGCGATCCTGCCGGGGGAGCCGCGCGCGGACCAGTTCAATTCGCTGCACGAAAAGCTGATCTCGAACTGGCGTGCGCTGGCGGTCACCTGGTCGGCGAACACGCCCGTGCATTTCACGTGCGCGGGCGACAGCGAAGAGGACTGCGGCAATCTCGACTACCTGCGCGACGTCGCGACACAGGCCGGCGCGACCACTAAATTCATCGCGATCGAGGACGTCGGCTGGGACGACGAGCGCGGCGCGTTCGTCGATCTCGAAGGCGTCGAGATATCTGAGCTGGCGAAGCTCTACCCGTGGGAGTGGTTCGCCGCCGACGCGTTCGGCGAGCATCTGCTCGAGGCGCGGATTCGCGTCATCGAACCCGCGTGGAAGATGCTCCTGTCGAACAAGGGCCTCCTGCCGATCCTGTGGGAGCTGTTCCCGGACCACGAGAACCTGCTGCCGGCGTCGTTCGAGCCCGGAAGGATCGACGGCGACTGGGTCGAAAAGCCGCTGCTCTCGCGCGAAGGCGCCAATGTAACGATCCACCACCGCGACGCGACGATCGCGGCGCCCGGCGACTACGGCAGCGAGGGCCGCGTTTACCAGGCCTGCGCGAATATCCCGCGCTTCGGCGACGATTACGCCACGATCGGCTCGTGGATGATCGGCGACGAGCCCGCCGGCATCGGGTTGCGCGAGGACGAAAGCGAAATCACGCGCAATACCAGCCGCTTCGTTCCGCACTATTTCGTCTGAGAGGATTCGACATGGACCTGACGCTCGGCCAATCGCTCGCCGCATTGCCCGCGTTCGCCGCCTATTTCGCGAGCGCGCTGGCCTTGCTTGCGGCTTCGTTGCTCGTCTATGCCTGGGCCACGCCCTACAACGAAATCAGGCTGATCCGCGAGGGCAACGCCGCGGCCGCGGTGTCGTTCGGCGGGGCCGCCCTCGGACTCGCGCTGCCCCTCGCGAGCGTGGTCGCGCACGCCGTCAGCCTGCCCGACATGGTGGCATGGGCGGTGGTCGCGCTGGTCGCGCAGCTCATCGTGTATTCCGTGGTCTCGCGCCTCGTCCCGCACTTCGCGCAGTCGATTCGCGACGGGCGCGTCGCCGGGAGCGCAATGCTGGCGTCGCTGGCCGTGGCCGTAGGAATATTGAATGCCGCCTGTATGACCTACTAAGCTTGCGCCGACCGCGCTAGAATGCGGTCTCAGGGCGGGACGCCGCTTCGAGGAGGAGGACCGATGGGCACGACGCGCAGGGAATGGTTGAAGTCGGGCGGCGGCGTCACGCTGCTCACGCTGCTTGCCGCGGCAGGCTGGCTCAAGCCGGAAGACGCGTTCGCGCAGGCGTGGAACAAGGGCGCGTTCGAGGCCAGGTCGATGGACGAGACGCTGAAGGCGCTCGGCGCCGGGGCGCCCGCCGCGAGCAAGGACATCACCTTCGTGTCGACGCCGGACATCGCCGAGAACGGCGCCGTCGTGCCGATCGGCATCGCGAGCGCGATCCCGAAGACGGAGGCGATCGCGATCCTGATCGAGAAAAATCCGAGCACGCTGACCGCCAATTTCGACATCCCGCCGGGCACCGATCCCGCGATCTCGACGCGCGTGAAAATGGCCCAGACGTCGAACGTCTACGCGCTCGTGAAAGCCGACGGCAAATATTACGTGGCGTCCAAGGAGATCAAAGTCACCTTGGGCGGCTGCGGCGGTTGACCAGGGAGCGAAAATGCCAGATCCTATGAGAATCCGG
>JBDTLY010000373.1:0-3781 GCA_039934535.1 Casimicrobiaceae bacterium
GCATGCCGTTCAAGGACATGGAAGAGTACCTGCGTGCGCGCATCGAGAAATCCGGAATGAATTGGGAAGAGCTCAAGCGCGACGGCGTGATCATGGGCGTGCAGAAGCCGATCTACGTCGACGACGGCGCGGAGCTCGTATTCGACACGCCGTCGAAGAAAGTCGAGTTCTGGTCCGACCAGCTTGCGGCGAAAGGCTTCGATCCGGTGCCGAAGTACACGCCGCCCGCGAAGGCTCCCGACGGATACTTCCCGCTCATCACCGGTCGCGCGCCCGTGCACACGTTCAGCCGCACGCAATCCAACCCGTACCTCGCGGATCTGATGCGCGAGAATGAAGTCTGGGTGAATGTGGCCACCGCCGCCACGGCCAGTCTCAAGAACGGCCAGTACGTGCGTCTCAGGAACCAGGATGGCGTGGTCAGCAACCGCGTCCGGGTGAAGGCCACACAGCGCATCCGGCCCGATTGCGTCTACATGGTCTACGGCTTCGGCCACACCAACAAGATGTTGAAGGGTGCCTATCTCAAGGGGGCGAGCGCCGCGGAGCTGACCACCAAATATGTGACCGACCCGCTCATGGGCGGGACGAGCATCCACAGCAACTTCGTGACCTTCATGAAGGAGGCGTGACATGCCACGCTTCGGAATGGTCATTGATACCCGCAAATGCGTCGGCTGCATGGACTGCGTGGTTGCGTGCCAGACGGAGAACGACGTGCCGCACGGGTATTGCCGCGATTGGATCACGACCGAAGTCCGCGGCGAGTTCCCGAACACGACGATGGAGATCCGCTCGGAGCGCTGCAATCACTGCGACAACCCGCCGTGCGTCGCCTGCTGTCCGACCGGCGCGAGCCACGTCGAGGAATTCGGAAAGGTCGTGCTGGTCACCGCGAACAAGTGCATCGGCTGCAAGGCGTGCATTGCGTCGTGCCCCTACGATGCGCGCTTCATCCACCCCAAAGGCTACGCCGACAAATGCACGTTCTGCTACCACCGCACGAAGGACGGTGGCATGCCGGCATGCGTGTCGGTGTGCCCGACGCACTGCATGCACTTCGGCGACCTCGACGACCCGAAGAGCGCGGTCGCGCAGCTGCTCGCCGCGCGTAAATGGCATGTGCTTCTGCCCGAGGCCGGGACTGGCCCGCGGGTCTTCTACCTGACGTAAGAGGCGATGGAAATGCTCGAATTCACGACATCCCGCCACAACCCGATGATCGACCCGTACCTCGCGATCTGGAGCTGGGAGATCCCCGTGTACCTGTTCCTCGGCGGCCTGGTCGCCGGGTTGATGATCCTTGCCGGAGCTGCGATGCTTCGTATCGCCCGGGGCGAGGACGCGCGCAGCTTCTTCTCGCTGCAGATGCCGCTCTTGGCGTTCGTGCTGATCAATCTGGGCATGGGCGCGCTGTTTCTCGATCTAACGCACAAGCTCTACGTCTGGCGCGTATTCCTCATCTTCCAGCCGGCATCGCCGATGTCGTGGGGCTCGTGGGTGCTGATCCTCGTCTACGGCGTGCTGCTCGCCTCGGCACTGATCCGGCTTCCCGGCGCGTGGCCGTGGCTCGCCCGCAAGTTGCCTGTGCTGCACACATGGTCCGAGGCGATCGTCACGCGGCCGTGGCTGATGCGCGTGCTCGCGTGGGCCAATATCACGTTTGGCGTCGCGCTCGGTATCTACACTGGCATCCTGCTCAATACAATGGTCGCGCGGCCGCTGTGGAACAGCGCGATCCTGGGACCGCTTTTCCTGTTCTCGGGACTCTCCGCCGGCGCGGCGCTGGTACATCTCGCAAGCGTTGTCCGTGGCAGCCGACCGGCGCCTGACGGCATGATCGGCGGCGCACTTGCGGCGCTGTGCCAACCGCTTGGTGATCAACGGCCCGGCAAGCACACGGCCATCGAGCTGGTTCGCGCCGACCTCGTGTTTCTCGCGATCGAGCTCGTGCTGATCGGACTCCTGCTCGTCAACCTCTACACGTCGACCGCGTCGCACGCCGCCGCGGCCGCACTCATCGTCAGCGGCCCGTACGCATGGGCGTTCTGGGGCGGGATCGTCGGGTTGGGAATCCTCGTCCCTCTCGCGCTGCAAGGACTCGAGCTCGGCCAGCGCATCCCGCATACCGTCGTCCCGGCCCTGTTCGTGCTGGCGGGCGGATTCACGTTGCGCTGGGTCATGGTCAACGCGGGCCAGGCGAGCCACATCGTTCAAGCCGGAGGCATATAGCCGACACGGACTCAGCGAGTGGCCCGAGTGCCGCCGCGCCGGCGCCTCTGAAATGGCCTGATCCTGTTTTCTCTGCAAGGAGCAATGACATGAAATGCACAATTATCGTCGCCGTTTCGTTCGCTTTGGCTGCCGGATCGGCGCTCTCCCAAACCCAGACGCCGGCTGCGCCGGCAGCCAAGCCGCGAATGGCGCAGGTCTGCGGTACCTGCCATTCGGTCAAAGCCGACGAATTGCGCGGCGTGTTCGAGAACGTCGCGTTCAAGTCGAAATCGATCCAGTTGAAGATTGACAACGCCACCGAGATCGTTCGCTTCGACGAGGATGCGCTGAAAGTGCTGGACGGTGGCGAAACGAAGGCCGGCGAGACGTTGCGAGACGT
Source organism: Casimicrobiaceae bacterium (assembly GCA_039934535.1). Taxonomy (GTDB): domain Bacteria; phylum Pseudomonadota; class Gammaproteobacteria; order Burkholderiales; family Casimicrobiaceae; genus CAIWHR01. Next base: position 2,615 of record JBDTLY010000373.1, read on the forward strand.
CGTCAAGGGCCGCGAGGCGCGCATCGTATTCGTCGACAAGGATGGCTCCAAGACCGCAACGCTGATTTCGTTCAAGGGTCCGATCAAGATCGCGCCCGAGAGACTCGTCAACTATGCCGATGTAGCCAGGCTGGTCTCTCAGGGTCCCGACAAGGGTAACTACACGCTGATCGACTCGCGGCCGCTGCCGCGTTACCAGGAAGGCGCGATACCGACGGCGATCAATCTGCCCTATCCCGCATTCGACAAATTCGTCGACCGGCTGCCGGCGGACAAAGCGAAGCTGGTCGTCTTCTACTGCAGCGGCGTGACCTGCACGATGAGTCCGAAGTCGATGCAGCGCGCGGAAAGCATGGGCTACACCAACGCCAAGGTCTATCGCGAAGGGATGCCCGAGTGGACACAGAAGAATTACGGCGTGCTCTCAACTACGTTCCTCAAGGAGGCGTGGACCGACAAGGACATCCCCCATGTGCTGATCGATGTGCGGCCGGCGGCGGAGCTTGCTGGCGGGTACATCCCAGGCGCGATCTCGTTGCCTTCCAACGCGATCAAGGGCGCGCTGACGCAGCTGCCCGACAGGAAACTCAAGGCGCCGACCATGGTCTACGACGCGGGTGGTGGCGACGCCGCGGTCGAGGCGGCAAAGACCATCGTTGCGGCAGGCTATTCAAACGTGAACGTGGTAACCGGTGGCTTCAACGCCTGGAAGGCAGCGGGCTATGCAGTGGCGTCGGGCTCACCGTCGACCAAGATCGCCTACGCGCCGAAGCCGCGACCTGGTGAAATTTCGATCGCCGATTTCACGAAGCTTGCGCGGGCCACGCCACCCGGCGTCCTGATCCTCGATGTGCGCAACGTCGACGAAGCCGCTGGTGGTGTGATCAAGGGATCCTTGCTGGTGCCAGACGAGGACATTGTCACGCGCATGGGCGAGATTCCAAAGGACAGGAAGATCTTGACGCACTGCCTCACCGGCGTGCGCGCCGAGATGGCGTATCACAAGCTCAAGGAAAAAGGCTACGACGTCGCCTTCCTCAACGCCAACATCGAGGTAGCCGGCGACGGCACCTTCAAGGTCACGCCGCGGTGAAATCGTGATACCGGAGCATTGACTGTAATGACCCAGCGGTTTCTGCTCAGGTCAGGCTGCTAATGCAAAGGTTG
>JBDTLY010000374.1:0-3778 GCA_039934535.1 Casimicrobiaceae bacterium
CGGGCTCCTGTTCATCGCGTTCGGCCTTGCGGCAATCGTCATCGGCAGCAACTACGCGCTCGGCACCGCGGCGCGGATGGGCCCCGGCTATTTCCCGCTGATCCTCGGCATCCTGCTCATTGTTCTCGGATCCGCGCTGGCGCTCCGCGCGTTGCGCTTGAACGGACCGCCGATCCCGGCGTTCAAGTGGCGTCCGCTGCTGTTCGTGCTGATAAGCGTCGCGGTGTTCGGCCGGATCGTGAATTCAGTCGGTGTCGTTGTATCGACGTTGCTCCTGATCGTGTCGGCGAGCGCGGCGAGCCATGAATTCCGCTTCCGCGAGTCCATCATCGCCGGCGCGGTTCTCGCCGCATTGGCGGTGGGCGTGTTCGTGATCGGCCTCAAACTGCAGCTGCCGATCTGGCCCGCGTTCGACTGATCCGGCATCGTGGAGCTGCTCAACCATCTCTCGCTTGGCTTCGGCGTCGCCACGCAGGGCATCAACCTGCTCTACGCGTTTGTTGGAGTCATGCTCGGCACGCTGATCGGCGTGCTGCCAGGGATAGGTCCCGTCGCGACGATCGCGATGCTGCTGCCCACCACCTATGGGTTGCAGCCGGTCTCCGCGCTGATCATGCTGGCGGGCATTTACTACGGCGCGCAATACGGCGGCTCGACGACCTCGATCCTGCTCAACATGCCCGGCGAGACCTCGTCCGCGGTCACCTGTCTCGATGGCTACCAGATGGCGCGCAATGGACAGGCAGGTGCGGCGCTGTCGATTGCGGCGCTGGGCTCGTTTTTCGCCGGCACCATCGCCACGATCATGATTGCTACCGTCGCGATCCCGCTCTCGGAGCTGGCGCTCAAGTTCGGGCCCGCCGAGTACTTTTCGCTGATGATCCTGGGCCTCATCGGCGCCGTCGTGCTTGCCCATGGTTCGGTGCTGAAGGCGATCGCGATGATCGTGCTGGGCCTCCTGCTCGGGATCGTCGGCACCGACGTCAATTCGGGCGCCGCGCGGTTCGCGTTCGGGATTCCCGAGATGACCGACGGGATCGGCATCGTCAGCGTCGCGATGGGGCTCTTCGGCTTTGCGGAAATCATCAGCAATCTCGAGACCACGGCAAAGCGCGAGCTCGTCACCAGCAAAGTGACCGGCCTCTGGCCGACGAAGGAGCAGTTCAAGGTCGCCTGGCCCGCCGTCTTGCGCGGGACCGGCCTGGGGTCGGTGCTGGGGCTCCTGCCGGGAGGCGGTGCAATGCTGGCTTCGTTCGGCTCGTACGCGCTGGAAAAAAAGCTCGCCAAGGACCCATCGCAGTTCGGCAAGGGCGCGATCCAGGGCGTCGCCGGGCCGGAGTCCGCCAACAACGCCGGCGCGCAGACGTCGTTCATCCCGCTGCTGACGCTCGGCATCCCGGAAAACGCGGTGATGGCGCTGATGGTTGGCGCGATGACCATCCACAACATCCAGCCAGGCCCGCAAGTGATGACGAGCAACCCGGCGCTGTTCTGGGGCCTCATCGCGTCGATGTGGGTCGGCAACCTGATGCTTGTGGTGTTGAACCTCCCGCTCATCGGGATGTGGATCAAGCTGCTCAAGGTGCCCTACCGGCTCCTCTATCCGGCGATCCTGCTGTTCTGCGCCATCGGCGTCTATTCGATCAACAATGCGAGTTTCGACGTCAGCCAAACCGCGATCTTCGGGCTGCTCGGCATCGTGTTCCTGAAACTCGAATGCGAGCCGGCGCCGCTGCTGCTGGGCTTCGTGCTGGGACCGATGATGGAGGAGAACCTGCGACGCGCTATGCTGCTATCGCGCGGAGATCCCACCGTGTTCTTCACGCGGCCACTCTCGCTTGCGATGCTGGTGATGGCGGGCTTGCTGCTGCTGTTGATCGTTGCCCCGGCCTTCCGCAAGAAGCGCGACGAAGCATTTACGGAAAGTGAGTAAGAGTGAGCGAGGCGGGCGAGGCCGTCAGGACGAGCCAAGGCCCGAAGGGCGCGTCGCCGAGCGAGCGACCAGCGCCCGACCCCTGGGCGATGCGAGCCTCACCGAAGGCGCGGAGGGCGCAAATAGTGGAGTGCAAGTGCTGACGTTCGACTGGGCAACGCCCTACCCTTCGCGGCGCCAGCCGGTGCTCGCGCGCAATGCGGTCGCCACGTCGCAGCCGCTCGCGACACAAGCGGGCATCGCGATGCTCCAGCGCGGCGGCAACGCCGTCGACGCCGCACTGGCCACCGCAATCACGCTGACCGTCGTCGAGCCGTGCAGCAACGGCCTTGGCAGCGACCTCTTCGCCATTGTCTGGGATGGCCGCGCGCTGAGCGGCCTCAACGCGACCGGGCGCGCGCCCGCCGCGGTGACGCCTGCTCGCTACGCCGGCCAGGGCGCGATGCCTCAACGGGGCTGGGAGCCCGTCACGATTCCGGGCGCGGTGTCCGGCTGGGCAGCGCTGTCGCAGCGATTCGGCGCGCTGCCCTTCGCTGACCTGTTCGATCCCGCGATCCAATACGCGCGCCATGGCTATGCCGTGTCGCCAATCGTCGCCGAGAAATGGGCGCTCGCCACCACGGTGCTGCCGCATGATCTCGGATTCGCCGAGCATTTCATGCCGAACGGCCGCGCGCCGGCGCCGGGCGAGACATTCGCCTGTCCCGCGATGGCGAACTCGCTCGAGAAGATCGCCGCGACGCACGGGAATGCGTTCTATCGCGGCGAGCTTGCGGCGGCAATGGTGGCTCATGCGAAGAAGCACGGGGCGGCGCATGTGCTCGCCGAGTTCGAGGCTCATGCCATCGACTGGGTGACGCCGCTCGCGCTCGATTACGGCGGCGCTACGGTCCACGAGATTCCGCCCAACGGCCAGGGCATCGCGGCGCAGATGGCGCTTGGCATGCTGAAATCGTTCGACCTCGCGGCGCTGCCACCGGATTCCGTCGCCTGCCAGCACCTGCAGATCGAGGCGATGAAGCTCGCGTTCGCCGACGCCCATTGCTATGTCAGCGATCCCGCCACGATGAAGGTCCTGCCCGCCGCGCTCCTCGATCCGGCGTACCTCGCGTCGCGCGCCGGCCTGATCGATCGCAATCGCGCGCAGGATTTCGGCCCGGGCAAGCCGCCCGTCGGCGGCACGGTCTACCTGTGCGCCGCGGATGCCTCGGGGATGATGATCTCGCTCATTCAGTCCAACTACATGGGCTTTGGCTCGGGCGTGGTGGTCCCGGGCACGGGCATCAGCCTGCAGAATCGCGGTGCGGGTTTTTCGCTCGAGCGCGGACACGTGAACGAAATCGGCGGCGGCAAGCGACCGTTCCACACGATCATCCCCGGCTTCCTGACGCAAAACGGCGCGCCGCTTGCCGCATTCGGCGTCATGGGCGGACCCATCCAGCCGCCGGCCCACGTGCAGACGCTCGTGCGGCTCCTCACGTTCGGCATGAATCCGCAAGCCGCGCTCGACGCGCCGCGCTGGAAGGTGAACAGCGGCATGTCCATCGACCTCGAGACGTCCGCTTCGCCGGAGTTGCGCGCCGGCCTCGCGGCCCTCGGGCACGACCTCAAGTCGGTCGCCGATTCGTACATGGACTTCGGCGCCGGGCAGTACATCGTGCGCCGCGACAACGGTTACGTCGCCGCCTCCGATCCGCGCCGCGACGGGCAGGCCGCGGGTTTCTGATTCACCGCGTCTCGGCCTCCGCTCCGCCAAAACACACGACTGCCGCTCTGTCGGCCTCCTGCGTCGACTCGCGTTCGCTCGCTCCCCCTTGCCTTCGGCCGGGGCCCCGGCTCGCCGCT
>JBDTLY010000375.1:0-3750 GCA_039934535.1 Casimicrobiaceae bacterium
ATGTACGCGACGATGCTGATCGCGGTGCCGACGGGCGTGAAGGTGTTCAACTGGCTCGCCACGATGTGGAAGGGCTCGATGACGCTGGAGTCGCCGATGCTGTTCGCGATCGGCTTCCTGTTCCTGTTCACGCTCGGCGGATTCACGGGCCTCGTGCTCGCGATCACGCCGGTCGACATCCAGCTGCAGGACACCTACTACGTCGTCGCCCACTTCCACTACGTGATGGTGGCGGGCAGCCTGTTCGCGTTCTTTGGCGGCGTCTACTTCTGGATCCCGAAGTGGACGGGGACGATGTACGACGAGCGCCTCGGCAAGATCCACTTCTGGTCGTCGATGCTCGCGTTCAACCTGACGTTCTTCCCGATGCACTTCCTCGGCCTCGCGGGCATGCCGCGCCGGATTCCGGACTATGCCCAGCAGTTCGCCGACTGGAACATGCTGGCGTCGATTGGCGCGTTCTGGTTCGGCGCGTCGCAGCTGCTGTTCCTGTACATCGTGCTGAAGTGCGTGTGGCACAAGGGCGAGAAGGCCCCGGCCAAGCCGTGGGAAGGCGCAGACACGCTCGAATGGACATTGCCGTCGCCGGCGCCGTACCACACGTTCGAGACGCCTCCGGTCGTTAAATAGGATGGACTCCGTCAAGCTTGCAATGACCGACAGCGAACGCCGCAAAGCCGCGAACGTGCGGACCGCGCTCGTGTTCGCGACGATCGCGGCCGTGTTTTTCGTCGGCATCATCGTCGCCCACGCGTTCGGCGGGCCGCTGGTCGGCGTCGCTGTCATGGGCGCGGCGGTGCTCCTGTTTCTTGCCTTCGCCATCGGCCGCAATCTCCGCAGCAAATGAGCGATCGAGGCGAGCCGCGGCGCAGCAACCGGACGCTTCTGCTGAAGCTCTGCGTCATCGTGGTCGTGATGTTCGGGTTCGGCTACGCGCTGGTGCCGTTCTACGAGAAGATCTGCGAGGCGACGGGCCTGCGCGACATCGCCAGGGCCGACGAGGCGACGAACACGCAGGTCGACGCGACGCGGGTGGTGCGCATCGAACTCGATTCGAACGTGCGCAAACTGCCGTGGACGTTCCGGCCGCTCGAAGTCATCGTCAGCGTGCATCCCGGCGAAGTCCGGCAGGTCGTCTACGAGATTTCCAACAGGACCGACCACGCGATGACCGGCCAGGCTATTCCGAGCTACGGCCCGCGCGACGCCGCGCAGTACTTCCGCAAGCTGGAGTGCTTCTGCTTCACGAAGCAGACGCTGCAGCCCGGCGAGACGAGGCAGATGCCCGTCGTGTTCGTCGTCGATCCGTCGCTGCCGAAAGACATCGCGACCATCACGCTGTCCTACACGTTTTTCGAAGTCGAAGGCGCAGGATAAAACCTCTAGTGGAGCGGCGCGCGTCGGATAACCCGCGCCCGCCATTTGTTCAGGAGTTGCCCCGATGTCGACACAAGAAGGCGTGAAGCCGTACTACTTCGTACCGCGGCCCTCGTACTGGCCGGTGGTGGGCGCGATCGCGCTCCTGCTCATGGGGATGGGTGCTGCATTCTGGTTCAACAACTATGCCGCGGGGCCATGGATGGTCCTGGCCGGGTTCTGCGTGCTGCTGGTGATGATGTTCGGCTGGTTCGGCGTCGTGATCGACGAATCGGAGGGCCTTCTGTACAACACGAAGGTGGACCACTCGTTCCGCTGGAGCATGAGCTGGTTCATCTTCTCCGAAGTGATGTTCTTCGCCGCGTTCTTCGGCGCGCTGTTCTACATCCGCAACCTGTCGGCGCCGGACCTCGGCAGCCTTTCGTCCAAGATCCTGTGGCCCGACTACACGTACGTCTGGCCCACCGTCGGCCCCTACATCAAGGAGCAGTTCTCGCCGATGAAGGCGATGGGCATTCCGCTCCTCAACACGATCATCCTGCTGACGTCGGGCTTCACGCTGACCGTCGCGCATCACGCGCTCAAGACGAATCACCGCGGCACGCTCAAGGCGTGGCTGTTCGCGACGATCGTGCTGGGCTTCACGTTCCTCGGCTTCCAGGCGTACGAGTACATGCACGCCTACTCCGAGGGCCTCAAGCTGACGACGGGCGTCTACGGGTCGACGTTCTTCATGCTGACCGGCTTCCACGGCTTCCACGTGACGGTCGGCGCGATCATGCTGTCGGTGATGCTGGCGCGCGTCCTCAAGGGCCACTTCACGCCCGATCATCACTTCGCGTTCGAGGCGGCGTCGTGGTACTGGCACTTCGTCGACGTGGTCTGGCTGCTGCTCTTCGTTCTCGTCTACTGGCTCTGACGACGAAGCAGGTCGCACACGGGAAAAGCCGCGCGTCGTGCGGCTTTTTCGTCTAACGCAGGCCCGTTGGCGCGATCCAGCCCATCTTGTAGGAGATGACGAGGAACGCCACGACCGAGGCCGACAGCGCGACCCGCACCGCCAGCATCTTGACCATGCGCGTGCCCTGCCCGTGATCGTGGTAGAGGTAGTACAGCGCCGAGAACAGGCTGACGATGACGGCGACGAGTCCCGCGATGACGATGATCCTGATCATGTTTCCCGCGTCCAATCGGCCAGTGTAGGCGAAGCCCGCGGCAATGCCAAACACGACACCCTCGACCGCGCATTCGACTGCCCCCGCGCCGCGGCGGTTCCGTCCGCGCGCGCTGCCGGCCCTCGCCACGATCGCGGCCGTCGTTTTGTTCGTCTCCGCGGGCCAGTGGCAGCAGCGGCGAATGCAGGGCAAGGAATTGCTGCGCGCGCAATTCGACGCGGCGACCGTTGCGGCGCCGGTCGCCCTTGTGGCGCTGCCTGTTTCGACGGATTGGAGTGCGCTGCGCTATCGCACCGTGTCGGCCGCGGGCGAATACGACGCGCGCCGGCAGGTCCTCGTGGACAACCGCGTGCACGACGGCCACGCCGGCTACCACGTGATCACGCCGCTCGTTCTTGCCGACGGGCGCACGGTGCTCGTCAATCGGGGCTGGGCGCCACAGGGCGCGTCGCGCGCCGTGCTCCCGCAGGTCGCACCTCCCGCGGGACCGGTGACCGTGCGCGGGCGGGTCGCCATTCCCGCGACGGGCGTCTTCGAGCTCTCGAAGGACACCGCGAGCGGCGCGGTTTGGCAGAACCTCGACCCTGCCCGCTTTTCCGCGGCGACCGGCGTCGCAGTCCTGCCGGTGATGATCGAAGCGCTGGACGCACCGTCGCCGCCCGCACCGGACGACGGCCTCGTTCGCGATTGGCCGGCGCCCGATTTCGGCATCGAGAAGCACGAGATCTACATGGTCCAATGGTATTCGTTCGCGGCGCTGGCGATCGTGCTGTGGGTCGTCCTCAACCTGCGCCGGGCGAAAGGGCGGTCCCATGAGTGAAGCATCGCCAACGAAATCCGCCGCCGCCGACACGCACGGCCGGCGCACCATTCTCCTGCTTGCCGCGGTTTGCATCGCGCCCGTGGTGGCGTCGTACGCGGTGTATTACTTCTTTCCGCGCAGCGCGGAAGTCAACTACGGCACGCTGCTGCTGACGGCGCCCGCGCCGGCCATCGAAGGCACGGCCGACGACGGCGCGCCTTTCCGGCTAGCGGATCTGCGCGGTCGCTGGGTCATGCTCGCGGCCGGAGCCAACGGTTGCAACGCCGCTTGCGAACGGGCGCTTTACGCCACGCGCCAGGCGCACACGATGCAGGGCAAGGAACGCGATCGCGTCGTTCGGGTCTGGCTCGACGCGGGCGGTGCGCCGCCCAGCCG
>JBDTLY010000376.1:0-3747 GCA_039934535.1 Casimicrobiaceae bacterium
GCCGGACGATTCGCGGGTGCCGAGGACGATCGTCCCGCTGTCCTTGATCTTTTTCAGCGTTCCGCTGAGGTCCTGCGCGTTGGCCGACAGCGCGACGGCGGCGGTGAGAATTGCGAGTCCGGCTTTGGGAAACAACTTCATTCGAAACCTCCTGTGGGTCAGCCCGTGCGGGGCTGGTACGGAAATGCGGATAGACAATGGTGCGGGCTGATCGATCCGCCCGCGGGCTTGCCGGGGCGCTTGGCCTCGTAGTGTAGCGGCGCGGACTCCGGTTTGTCCATTTGCCCGTCCCGCGCAGGGAGCCGCACCGCGCGGCCTATAATTCGACCATGCCCTTGATGCGCGCGCTCGCGCCGGTCTATCGAACCACGGAACTGCGGGCCCTCGAGGCCACCGCACGGGACCAGCCGTTGATGGAGCGGGCTGGGCTCGCCGCGGCCGAGGTCGCGCGTACGATGGCGGGCGAACGCGGTGGCGCCGTTCTTGTGCTCGCCGGCCCCGGGAACAACGGTGGCGACGCGTTTGTTGTCGCGCGCCTGTTGTCGCAATGGTTTTTCGTGCCGACCGTGGTTTATCGCGGCGATCCCGCCAAGGCGCCCAAGGACGCGGCCGCCGCGCGCCGCGCGTTTGTGGACGCTGGCGGGGTGACGGTTCCCGACATTCCCGCCGACTGGCGCGGAATGCTGATCGTCGACGGCTTGTTCGGCATCGGGCTCGCGCGGGCGCTTTCTCCCGAGTACGCGGGCCTCGTCCGGCAGGCAAACGCGTCCAATGCGCCGATCCTCGCGCTCGACGTGCCGACCGGCATCGACGCCGACACCGGCGTCGCGCATGGCGTGGCCATCCGTGCCGCGGCGACGGCGACATTCCTCGCGCTCAAGCCGGGCCTCCTGACCGGCGACGGCGTCGATCTCTGCGGCACGATCTCGGTGCATGGACTCGGCATCGACGCCACCACGGCAAGCGCGAACGGACATCGCCTCGACTGGCCGACGCTCGCCGCAGACCTGCCCGACGTGCTTCGTCGCGCCGCGCGCAATGTGCACAAGGGAACGTTCGGCACGCTCGGTGTCGTGGGCGGTGCCTTCGGCATGTCCGGCGCGCCGCTCCTTGCCGGTCGTGCGGCGCTCCACGCGGGCGCAGGCAAGATTTGGGTCGGCTTTGTCGCCGCCGATCACCCCCGCGTGGATTGGGGTCAGCCGGAGCTGATGCTGCGCCACGCGGATCATGTCCTCGGCGCCGGCGCGGATGCACTGGTCTGCGGTCCCGGACTCGGCACCGATGCCGCGGCGGGCGCGGTCCTTGCGCGCGCGATTCACGAGCCTGTACCGCTCGTGCTGGATGCGGACGCGCTCAACCTGATCGCCGCGCAGCCGAGCATCGCGGCGGCTGTTTCGGCGCGCTCGGCGGCCACGGTTGCAACGCCCCATCCGGCCGAGGCCGCGCGGCTCCTGCGGCAACCTGTTTCCGCCATTCAGGCCGACCGGATTGCTGCCGCGGCGTCCATTGCCACGCTGCTCGGCGCGTCCGTCGTCCTCAAGGGCGCAGGAAGCGTGCTCGCGCATCCCGACGGCAGCTGGGACATCAATGCGAGCGGCAATCCCGGCCTTGCGTCGGCGGGCACCGGCGACGTCCTGGCGGGACTCGCCGGCGCGTTTCTCGCGCAAGGACTCGACGCGAAGACGTCGTTGCGACTCGCCGTATGCCTGCATGGCGCGGCCGCCGATGCCTGCGTCGCCGAAGGGCGCGGCCCGGTGGGCCTCGCCGCATCGGAGTTGGCGCCTATGGCACGGCGCCTGCTGAACGCTACGGAATGAGGACCGTCGCGCCGGTTGTCGCGCGCGATTCGAGCGCGCGATGCGCGTCCGCGGCATCCTTCAATGCGAACGTCTGCCGCGGCTCGCTCACGATCTTGCCGGCCAGCACGAGCTCGAACAATTCGCCGGCCATCGCCGCAATGTCCTCGCGTTTCGCCGCATAGGTGAACAAGGTCGGTCGCGTCACGTAAAGCGAACCTTTAGCCGACAGCAGCATGATGTCGAGGGGCGGCACCGGCCCCGACGCATTGCCGTAGCTCACGAAGAGGCCTCGCGGCGACAGGCAGTCGAGCGATGCCGGGAACGTGTCCTTGCCGACGCCGTCATAGACGACCGGCACGCCCTTGCCGCCGGTCAGCGCCCTGGCCCGCTCGACGAAATTCTCGCGCGTGTAGACGATCGTGTGCGCGCAGCCGTTCGCCTTCGCAAGCGCTGCCTTGTCGTCCGAGCCGACAGTGCCGATCATTGTGGCGCCGAGAGCGCGCGCCCACTGGCACGCGATGAGGCCTACGCCGCCCGCCGCCGCATGGAACAGGAACGTCTCGCCGGCCTTCAACTTGTAGGTCTGGCGGAACAGGTACTGGACCGTGAAGCCCTTGAGCATCAGCGTCGCGGCGACGCGGTCCGAAATGCCGTCGGGCAGTTTCACCAGCCGCTCCGCCGGCATCACGCGCACCTCGCAATAGGCACCGAGCGGGCCGCCGCAATACGCGACGCGATCGCCGGCCCTGACCCAGTCCACGCCGCTGCCCACCGCCTCGACCACGCCCGCCCCCTCGCTGCCGATGCCGGTCGGCAGCGTCAGCTTGTAGAGACCGCTGCGATGGTAAGTGTCGATGTAATTGACGCCGACGGCGGTGTGGCGCACGCGGGCTTCGCCGGGTCCCGGGTCGCCCACCGCGACTTCCTTCCACTGCAGGACGTCGGGTCCCCCGTTGGCTTCGATGCGAATGGCATGCGGCATGGTCGATCCTTTGCGAAGAGAAAGGCGGGCGCGATCAGGACGCGAGCGCGCGGAAGGTGGCGAAGCCGGCTGCGGTGAGCGCAAGCGAACCCACAAGATGGGTTGCGGCGAGCAGCAAGCCGGTTGCGTATTCGCCGCGCGAGAGCAACTCCGTTACCTCGGCGGAAAAGGTCGAGAACGTCGTCAGCCCGCCGAGAAAGCCGGTGATGACGAAGAGGCGCCAATGCGGCGGCAGGTCGTGGCGCGCGAGAAAATACGCCACGGCCAGTCCCACGAGGTAACCGCCCACGAGATTCGCGGCCAGCGTGCCCAGCGGGAAATGCGGCAGCCGCGGATTGAGCCATGCCGAGAATCCCCAGCGCAGCCACGCCCCGAATGCGGCGCCGATTCCGACGGCGGCGAACTCTCCGAACATCGGCGCATTCTACGCGGGGTTCACCGGAAGGAAAAAAGAGGGTCAGACTCGAATTTCACTTGTGCCGCAAAGCCGATGACGCAATCCGAGGAATTTCGAGTCTGACCCTCATTTTTCACCGGATGAACTGCTCGGTGTAGCCGGCGGTCAGCCCGCACGCCGCGTAGTGGGCGCGGCACATGTCGATCTTCGTCCACACGTCCTCGTAGCCCGTCTGCCGGCCCTGCTCGTCGAGGTAGATCATCGCGCCGCTGATGTTGAAGAACGTGATCATCTCCGGGCAATCCTCGGGCACGGTCAGCGTGTGGACTTCGCCGGGCGGCTCGTAGACGAAGCTGCCCTCCTCCGCGATCCAGTCGTGCTCGAGGTAGCGCCAGCGTCCCTTGATCACGTACCCCACCACGGCCATCGGATGCCGATGCCGCGACAGCACGCCGCTCTTGCGCACGCGCAGCAGATTGCACCAGCCGCCGGTGACGGTGTTGAGGAGCAGCGGCCGGAACCAGACATCCGGCGCCTGCGGCACCCACACGCGCTCGTCGTCGGGGATT
>JBDTLY010000377.1:0-3742 GCA_039934535.1 Casimicrobiaceae bacterium
CGTCTGCGCGAGCAGCGTCTTGCCCGAGCCGGTCGGCCCGATCAGCAGGATGTTGGATTTCGCGAGCTCGACCTCGTCGTCCTTGCTGCCCGACTCGAGGCGCTTGTAGTGGTTGTACACCGCGACCGACAGGATCTTCTTGGCGAGGTCCTGGCCGATGACGTACTGGTCAAGGATCTGCCGGATCTCGTGCGGCGTGGGAAGCTTGCTCTTGTCGGTGCGCGAGGACTCGGCGGTGGCGCCCTCCTCGCGGATGATGTCGTTGCAAAGCTCGATGCACTCGTCGCAGATGAACACCGACGGCCCGGCGATAAGTTTCCTCACCTCGTGCTGGCTCTTGCCGCAGAAAGAGCAGTAGAGGAGCTTGTCGCCGGTCGATTTGTCAGCCATCAGTGTCGGTGCGCTCGCGTAAACCCGTATGCCAATCAAGCCCCTGGAAGCGGGAGCGGTGGAACGACTTTACCCGCCATTCACCCGATTCTGCAAGACTTTGTCCACCATTCCGTAGGCCAGGGCCTCTTCCGCTGTCAGGAAATTGTCACGGTCGGTGTCGCGGGCGACTTCCTCGACCGACTTTCCCGTGTGCAGCGCCATCAGCTTGTTGAGACGCTCGCGCAGCGCGAGGATGTACTTGGCGTGGATCGCGATGTCGGACGCCTGCCCCTGGAATCCGCCCAGCGGCTGGTGGATCATGACCGTCGAATTCGGCAGCACGAAGCGCTTGCCCTTGGCGCCGGCGGCGAGCAGGAACGCGCCCATCGACGCCGCCATCCCGATGCACAGCGTCGATACGTCGGGCTTGATGAACTGCATCGTGTCGTAGATCGCCATGCCCGCGGCGATCGAGCCGCCCGGCGAGTTGATGTAGAAGTGGATGTCCTTGTCCGGATTCTCCGACTCGAGGAACAGCATCTGCGCGACGACGAGGTTGGCGGTGCCTTCGTCGACCGGCCCCACCAGGAACACCACGCGCTCCTTCAGCAGGCGCGAGTAGATGTCGTACGCCCGCTCGCCGCGTCCGCTCTGCTCGATCACCATCGGGATAAGTCCCAGGCCCTTCGGTTGCGTCATGTCCGCCTCTGTTGTCGTGTTGCCATGTCGTATTGTAGGCGAGCCGCGCCGCGACGTATCGATGGCGCGACGGATGTGCGGCAAATGGGGATGCGCGGCCGGATCGCAAGCCACGCCGGCATGTCGGCTACCAGGTGTCGGCTACGACGCGCGGCCACGCAAGTCCCATGGTCACTGTGGCGGCGGCCCCATCAGCTCGGCAAACGTGGCCGGCTTGTCGACGACCTTTGCGCGCGCAAGGACCCACTCGACCACGTTGCGCTCGACGGCCAGCGCCTCGAATTCGTTCAGGCGCTCGGGCTTCTCGTAATGCCACCGCACGACAGCGTCAGGCTGCTCGTAGGTCTGCGCGGCTTCCTGCACCATCGCCTTCACCTGCTCCGGCTTCGCGGTGAGCCCGTGCCCGCGGACGACTTCCGCCAGGATAAGCCCCAGCGCGACCCGTTCCGCTGCGTTGTCGCGGAACATCTCCGGCGCGAGCTTGATGTCCTCAGCCTTCATCCCCTGGCGGCGCATCTCCTCCGCCATCCGCCCCGCCATGTTCTGCGCTTCGATCTCGACGAGCGAGCGCGGAAGCGCGAGCTCGGCCCTCGCGCGAAGCGCGCCGAGCGCCTGCTCCTTCAGGCGTGTTTCGACCTTTCGCTTGAGCTCGAGCTTGAGGTTCGCCTCGATTTCCGCGTTGAGCTCGGTCAAGTCGCCACTCGCGATGCCGAACGCCTTCGCGAATTCGGCATCCACCTCCGGCAACGCCGGTTCCTCGATCGATTTCGCCGTCAGCGAGAATTCCGCCGCCTTGCCGGCGACTTCCTTGCCGTGGTAGTCGGCCGGGAACACGAGCCCGAACGACTTCGTCTCGCCCGCGGCCATGCCCGTCACGGCGGCTTCGAACTCGGGCAGCATGCGCCCCTCGCCGAGAACGATCGCAAAGTCCTTCGCCTGCCCGCCCGGAAACTCGACGCCGTCGATCCGCCCCGAAAAGTCGACAATGGCGCGGTCGCCAGTCGCCGCAGTCCGGGACACCGGCGAGTAGGTCGTGCGCTGCTTGCGCAGCACGTCAATCGTATTCCGTACGTCTTCAGGGCCGACTGCCGCGACCGGGCGCTCGATGTCCACCGTCGACAGGTCGCCCAGCCGGATGTCCGGATACACCTCGAACACCGCCGAGAACTCGAGGTTGTCCGTGGCCTCGGCGTTCGCCTTGGGCTCGATGCGCGGATATCCGGCGACGCGCACGTTCTGGTCGCGCATCGCATCGGCGAATCCCGCCTGCACGGCATCGGTGATGACTTCGGTGCGGACCTGCGGGCCGTATTGCTGCGCCACCATCTTCATCGGCACCTTGCCGGGCCGGAAGCCGGGGACCTTGACGTTCTTCGCGAGGCGGGCGAGGCGTTTCTCGACTTCGCTTTCAATCTCCGCGACGGGAACGGCCAGGTTGAGCCGGCGCTCGAGTTGGCCGATCGTCTCCAGACTGGTTTGCATGTGCTTCGAATCCTTGCTGTTTGCAGGTCATGGTGCGAAAGGGGGGACTCGAACCCCCATGGGCTGCCCCGCCGGCTCCTAAGGCCGGTGCGTCTACCAATTCCGCCACTTTCGCTGGTTCCGGCGCAAATCGACGCACGCCGGGCAGTTCCACAGGGCAGTTTCGCAAGAGCCGGGGCGGGAGCGGCATGCCGCGGTGTCCCGCAGAGTCCCTCCGTTTCCCTCGGTTACTGTCAGTTATGCTCAGTTATCCTCAGTTATCATCGGGCCGCTTGTGCGAGCCCTTTGCGGCATCCGTTGCCAACGCCGTCAGCCGCTTGCGCAGGACGTGCGATTATAGCCGATGCGGGCGCCAAAGGACGGCGCCGCCGCGGATGCCGTTTTCCGCGCCAGTGTCCCGTTTTCCGCGCGTTGCGCCCCGTTCTTCCGTGTCGGCAGCCCACTACGAGAACTTTCCTGTCGCGTCGTTCCTGCTGCCCCGCGCGACGCGGGAGGCGGTGCTCGCGATCTACCGCTTCGCACGTGCGGCCGACGACATCGCGGACGAAGGCGATGCGGCGCCCGCGCAGCGTCTCGTGGCGCTCGACCGCGTCGACGGCGCGCTCGACGCGATCGCCGCCGGCCGGCCGCCGACCGAGGCGCCGTTCGCGGATCTCGCGGCCGCCGTCGAACGCCACATGCTGCCGATCCCGCTGCTGCGCGACCTGCTGTCCGCCTTCCGGCAGGACGTGACGACAAAGCGGTATGCGACCTGGCCCGAGCTGCTCGACTATTGCCGCCGCTCGGCCAATCCGATCGGACGCCTGCTGCTGCACCTGCATCGTCGCGACGGCGCGAACAACCTGGAATGCAGCGACGCGATCTGCACGGCGCTGCAGCTCGTGAATTTCTGGCAGGACATCGCGCTCGACTGGCAAAAAGGGCGCGTCTACCTGCCGCAGGAGGACCTGCAGCGTTTCGGCGTCGCCGAGGAACAGATCGCGGAAGGCCGCTGCGACGACGACTGGCGCGCGCTCATCGCTTTCGAAACGCAGCGCACGCGGACCCTGCTGGAGTCGGGACGGCCGCTCGTGCAGGCACTGCCGTGGCGCTTCGCATTGGAGATCTCCGGCGTGCTTGCGGGCGGCCATCGCATCCTCGATCGCATCGATGCGGTCCGCGGCGACGTCTTTCTGCATCGGCCGCAACT
>JBDTLY010000378.1:0-3738 GCA_039934535.1 Casimicrobiaceae bacterium
CCGCGGGATTGGTGCCGTGCGTGCCGACGTAGCCGACCATCAGCGTGTAGCCATCCGGCGCCGCGCGCGCTGTTGCCAGCGAGCCCACGACGCCGCCCCCGCCGCTCATGTTCTCGACGACGATCGACTGGCCGAGCGCCCGTCCGAGGCGATCGGCAATCGTCCGTGCGACGAGGTCGACGCCGCCGCCGGGCTGCACTGGGGCGATGATCTTGATCGTCTTGTTGGGATAACCGCTCTGCGCGCGCAGCGGCGGCGCCAGCAGCGCGAGGCCAATTGCGCCCGCTTTGGCGACCGAAACCAGAAACGCGCGCCGTCGCGATTGTTCGCGGCTTTCATGCTTGGTCACGCTTTTACCCCCGGATAGTGCCGTTGGATCCGCGCATTATGGCGCACTTGGTAGAATACGGCTGTTACGTCGCACCTTCATTGCGAGGCAGGCACCGGAGCGCCTCCATTGCCCCGCCCACCCTCGAAAGCAGGCATCTCCCATGCGAGTTTTCAATTTCAGCGCCGGCCCCGCGGTGCTGCCGGAAGAAGTGTTGCGGCAGGCCGCCGCCGAGATGGCGGACTGGCACGGCAGCGGCATGTCGGTGATGGAGATGAGCCACCGGGGCAAGGAGTTCATTGCCATCGCGGCGAAGACCGAGGCTGACTTCCGGTCGCTGCTCGCGATCCCCGCGAACTACAAGGTGCTGTTCCTGCAGGGCGGCGCGATCGGCGAAAACGCGATCGTGCCGATGAATCTCGTCGCCGGCAAAGCATCCGCCGACTACGTCATCACCGGCGAGTGGTCGAAGAAGTCGATCAAGGAAGCGAAGAAATACTGCGTGCCTCGGGTGGCGGCCACGGCGGAGGACCGGCAATTCACGTATGTCCCGGCGCGCTCGACGTGGCAGCTCGATCCGGACGCCGCCTACGTGCACGTATGCACCAACGAGACGATCGGCGGCGTCGAATATTCGTGGACGCCCGACACGGGTGGCGTTCCGCTCGTCTCCGACATGTCGTCGCACATCCTCTCGCGCGTGATCGACGTGTCGAAGTTTGGCGTCATCTACGCAGGCGCGCAGAAGAACGCGGGAACGGCGGGCATGACGCTCGTGATCGTGCGCGACGACCTCCTCGAGCGCGCGCTGCCGATCACGCCTTCGGCCTTTCACTGGAAGGAGCAGGCGGCGGCGGAATCGATGGTCAACACGCCCGCGACGTGGTCGATCTACATCTCCGGCCTCGTGTTCGAGTGGCTGCAGCGGCAGGGCGGGATCGCGGCGATCGAGCGCCGCAACATCGAGAAGGCCGCGCTGCTCTACGACTACCTCGACGCGACCGGGTTCTATTTCAACTCGGTGCAGCGCGAGGACCGCTCGCGGATGAACGTCCCGTTCAAGCTGCGAGACGAGGCGCTCGACGAGGCATTCCTGAAGGGCGCTAAGGACGCCGGCATGGTGCAGCTGAAAGGCCATCGCGCCGTCGGCGGCATGCGCGCGTCGATCTACAACGCGATGCCGGTCGAAGGCGTGCGCACGCTGGTCTCGTACATGAAGGAATTCGAGCGCCGGCATGGTTGATTCAGGCAAGTACCAGATCCTCACGCTGAACCCGATTTCGGCGCACGGGCTCCACCGGCTGCCCGCGGCCCGTTACGCGGTCGGCAAGGCCATCGAGCATCCCGATGCGATCCTCGTGCGCTCGCATGACATGCATGCGATGGCGATCCCGCCGTCGGTCAAGGCCGTCGGCCGGGCCGGCGCCGGAACCAACAACATTCCCGTCGCCGCGATGTCGCAGCGCGGCGTGCCCGTGTTCAATGCGCCGGGCGCCAACGCGAACGCCGTCAAGGAGCTCGTGCTGGCGGCACTGTTGATCGCCGCGCGCAACGTGGTGCCCGCGCTTCGCTACGTCGCCGGCCTCGATGCCGCGGCGGCCGACCTCGAGCGACAGGTCGAGGACGGCAAGAAGCAGTTCGCCGGCGTCGAGCTGCCGCAGCGCACGCTGGGCATCGTGGGGCTGGGCGCGATCGGCAGCCTCGTCGCCGACACCGCGATCAAGCTCGGCATGAAGGTCATCGGCTACGACCCCGAGATCACCGTCGAGGCGGCGTGGCGCCTGCCGTCCAGCGTGAAGAAGGCGAACAGCGTCGAGGAACTGCTGAAGCAATCCGATTTCGTCACGCTGCACGTGCCGCTGGTCGCGTCGACGCGCGGCCTCATCGATGAAAAGCGCGTCGCCGTCATGAAGTCCGGCGCGGTGCTGCTCAATTTCGCGCGCGACGGGCTGGTCGACGAGGCCGCGCTCGTCGCCGCGCTGCGCGCGCACCGGCTCAAGGCCTTCATCACTGATTTCCCCAGTCCCGCGCTGCTGGCCGAGCCGCGCGTGGTGGCGCTGCCGCACCTCGGCGCGTCGACCGAGGAGGCGGAGGAGAATTGCGCGGTGATGGTCGTCGACCAGGTCCGCGAATTCCTGGAACACGGCGCGATTGCCAACGCGGTCAACTTTCCCAGCGTCGACATGCCGCGCGAATCGGCGCATCGCGTCGCGATCGCGAATGCGAACGTGCCGAACATGCTGGGCCAGATCTCGACCACGATGGCGCGCGCCGGGCTCAACATCCACACGATGGTCAACAAGTCGCGCGGCGAGATGGCCTACACGCTGGTCGACGTCGACAGCCCGGTGGAAGCCGGCATCGTGGCGGCGCTCTCCGCGATCGAAGGGGTGCTGTCGGTGCGGGCGATCCCCGCCGAGAGCTAGCCGGTCTGCGGCGTCAGACGAGCCGCAGTCCCAGCTTGGCCGCCGCGTAGACCGCCTCGGTCCGGTTGCGCGCGCCGAGCGTGCGCAGCACCGCCGACAGGTGCTGCTTGACCGTACTCTCCGACAGCGCGAGATAGCGGGCGATCAGCTTGTTCGGCTGGCCCTGGATCACGCAGCGCAGGACCTCGATCTGGCGCGGCGACAGGTTGCGCAGCACGGCGTCGGGGTTGGCGGGCGCGTCGATGGCGTCGGCGCGGGGCTCCTCGCTGTCGAGGGCGGACAGCGGCAGGTAGACGCCACGCGCGAGGATCAGGCGCAGCGCCTGGATCAGGATTTCCGGGGTCGAGGATTTCGGCACGAAGCCCATCGCGCCGTGCTCGATCGTCGCCCGGATCATCCGCGGATCATCCTCGCCCGAGAGCACGACGACCGGCGATTGCGGGTACACGTCGCGGATCGTGGCCAGCGCCGCCAGGTCGCCCACCCCCGGCAGGTTGAGATCGAGCAGGATCAAGTCGAACGGCGCCGCATCCTGCTTCGCCACGGCCGCATCGACGCTGCCCGCCTCGTCGATCAGCAGGTGCTCGTCGAGCCCGCGCAGCAGGAATTTGAGCCCCTCGCGGAACAGCGCGTGATCGTCGATGAGCAGGAGGTGCAACGGCGGCGCTCCGGGCGGCTTCGATTGGGCAAAGTATAGCCCGGCGCCCGCCGCCCGGCCGGCCGTACGGACTGCCCATTCGTACTATCCGGATGGCCGGCGCATCCGGCCGTCTGCCCAATAGGCGTGCGCCCATGTTCCTCGCAGAATCGGCTCGACGGTCGCGGAATGGCCCGGCCGCCGAAACGAGAGGAACCAGGAATCATGACCCCACGCGAAAACAGATTGCTGCCGATGAGCGCCATCGCCGCGATGCTCGCCGTGACCACGACGATCGTCGGCCTCGCCTACTGGGTCGGCGACGCCGTCGCGCCCGGACTCGCCGC
>JBDTLY010000379.1:0-3729 GCA_039934535.1 Casimicrobiaceae bacterium
CTCAGGAGCGGCGCGAGCGCGTAGCCAAGGTTGCCGCCGATGCCGTGCGTGCTGTAGGCATGCCCGAGCCGCTTTGGCGCGACGCTCGCGTTGAGGATAGCGAAGTCGGCAGGATGGAACACGCCGTTGCCCACGCCCATCAACGCGGCGATCGGATAGAGCCACAGGATGCCGGGCGCGAGACTCGCGAGGATTGTTCCGCCGGCGATCAAGCCCAGTCCCCCAAGCAGCACGGGCCGCGCGCCGAAGCGGTCGACGGAAAAGCCGGCCGCGAACTGTGTGAGGCCGCTGGCGAGGTAGAACACACCGGCCAACGCGCCCAGCGCCGCGAACGAGACGTCGAACTCGGCCCGCAGCAGCGGGAACATCGAAGGCAGAACGAGCTGAAAGAAGTGCGACGTCCCGTGGGCGAGCCCGATCAGCCCGATGACTTTCACATCATGGCGAAGCGGGTCGGCGCGGACGGTATCCAAGGCGGGATGGAGCTTGCGAAAGACAGCGCAGACCTCCACTATACTTGATCCTGGGACACCCCGATGCGCGCCATCGCAGGAGTAACCTCATGGTCGACAAGGTCAACAAAACCGATGCCGAATGGCAGAAGGAACTCACGCCCGAGCAGTACAAGATCGCGCGCAAGAAGGGCACCGAGCGCGCGTTCACCGGCGAATACTGGGACAAGCACGATCCGGGAATGTACCGCTGCACGTGCTGCGGCGCGCCGCTCTTCGACGCCACGACGAAATTCGATTCGGGCACCGGCTGGCCCAGCTTCTTCAGGCCCCTCGCGCCGGAAAACGTCCGCAACGAGGACGACTCGAGCTGGCTCGTGCAGCGCACCGAGGTCGTGTGTGCGGCGTGCGACGCCCATCTCGGCCACGTGTTCGAGGACGGCCCCGAGCCGACCGGACTGCGCTATTGCATGAACTCGGCGTCGCTCAAGTTCGAGCCGAAATCCTGACCTTTCCCGGCGCGCGGATTACGCCCGGATGCGCCTGCTCCTCGCCGAAGACGACGCGATGATCGGCGAGTCGGTCCGGCGCGGCCTGCGCCAGGACGGCTTCACGGTCGACTGGGTGCGCGACGGCCGCGAAGCCGAGATCGCGCTCGCCGAGGCCGGGCACGACCTCGTGCTGCTCGACCTCGGGCTGCCGCGCAAGGATGGCCTCGACGTGCTGCGCGGCATGCGCCGTCGCGGCGACGCGCGCCGCGTGCTGATCGTGACCGCGCGCGACGCCGTCGCCGATCGCGTGGCCGGCCTCGACGCGGGCGCCGACGATTACGTCCTCAAGCCCTTCGAGCTGACCGAGCTCGCGGCGCGCATTCGTGCGCTGCTGCGCCGGCATTCGGGGCGCGCGGCGCCGATCGTCGCGATTGGCGACATCGCACTCGATCCGGCGGCGCATGAGGTCCGCGTGCGCGGCGCGCCGGTCGCGCTGTCGGGGCGCGAATTCGCGCTGCTGGAAGCGCTGCTCGCCCGCCCCGGCGCGGTGCTGTCGCGCGGGCAGCTCGAGGAAAAGCTCTATGGCTGGAACGAGGAAGTCGGCAGCAACGCGGTCGAGGTGCACCTGCATGCGCTGCGGCGCAAGCTCCCGCCCGACACGATTCGCAACGTGCGCGGCGTCGGCTGGACGATCGCGCGCGGGGAAGCTGCGGCAGGATGAGATCCATCCGGCGCGGCCTTTTGGTGTGGCTGGCGGCCGGCCTTGTCATTGCCGTCGCAGCGGCGGCAGTTGCCACCTACGTCCGAGCGCGCGAGGAAGCGAACGATATCTTCGACTACCAGCTCCGGCAGATGGCCGCCTCGCTCATCGGCGTTCCGCTCGCCGGCACGCCCGGCGGACTCGCGGTCGGCAATGACGCGCTGGTCGTGCAGGTCTGGGACCGCAATGGCGTCCAGCGCTTCGTCTCGCAACCGCAGCAGCCGCTGCCGCAATACGCGCAGCTCGGCTTCAACACCGTCACGACCTCCAACGGCGACTGGCGCGTGTTCAGCACGCTCGCCGGCGACCAAGTCATGCAGGTCGCGCAGCCGATGAGCGCGCGGCGCGAGCTCGCCGCGAGCATGGCGTTGCGCACGATCGTCCCGTTGCTGATCGTGGCCCCGCTGCTTGCGCTCTTCATCGGGTATGGCGTGACGCGCGGGCTCGCCCCGCTCGCGCGCCTCGCCGCCGCCGTCGGCAAGCGCGTTCCCGGCGGACTCGAGCCGCTGGACGAGGCCGGATTGCCCGACGAGGTGCGGCCGCTCGCCGAGGCATTGAACGGATTGCTCTCCCGCCTCGACCGCGCGCTCGGCGCGCAGCGCGCGTTCATCGCCGATGCCGCGCACGAGTTGCGCACGCCGCTCACCGCCGTGCACCTGCAGGCGCAGCTCGCCGAGCGCGCCGCAACCGACGACGACCGGCGGGCCGCGCTGATCTCGCTGAAGGCGGGGCTCGCCCGCGCGACGCATCTCGTCGAGCAGCTGCTGACGCTGGCACGTGAGGAACCTGGCGTAGCGCAGCGCGGCTTTGCGTCGGTCAACCTGACCGAGCTTGCCCGCAACGTCGTCGCCGACCAGGCGCCGATTGCCGCAGCGCGCGGTGTCGATCTTGGGATCACGGGCGCGGCCTCCGACAAGCTCGGCACCGCGCTCGCGGCCGTCGACGGCGACGCGAACGCGCTGCGCGTGCTTCTGTCAAACGTCGTCGACAATGCGGTGCGTTACACCCCCGCGGGCGGGCGCGTCGACGTGATGGTCGAAAACGAGCCGGCCGACGTGGTGGTCGCGGTCCGCGATTCAGGCCCCGGAATTCCGGTGAGCGAGCGCGAGCGCGTCTTCGATCGCTTCTACCGCGCGGCGGCGCCAGGCGCGGGGGATATCTCCGGCAGCGGCCTCGGTCTCGCCATCGTCAAGCGGATCGCCGAGCGGCACGACGCGGACATCACGCTCGGTCCGGGCCTCGCCGGGCCTGCCGGCGAAGGCCTGACGGTGACCGTCCGCTTCCCGCGTGTCGCGCGGTCGTCATAGCGCGAATCGTCTCTCATGCAGGAAGGCAAAACCATGCGCTGGCGCAACACGACGACGGGCTTTGGATCGCTGGCGATCGCTTTTCACTGGCTGATGCTGGTGCTGATCGTCGCCGTCTATGCGCTCATGGAATTGAAAGGGATCTCCAGGAAAGGGACCCCGCTGCGCGAGGGCATGGCGGCCTGGCATTACATGCTCGGACTTTCGGTGTTCGGACTCACGTGGCTGCGCCTGCTGGTGCGCGCGACGGGCCCAGCGCCGCGAATCGAGCCGCCGCCCGCTGCGTGGGAAGCCCGCTTGGCGAGCCTCGTGCATCTGCTGCTCTACGCCTTGATGATCGGCCTCCCCGTGCTCGGTTGGCTTACGTTGAGCGCCCAAGGGGATCGCATTCCCTTTTTCGGCATCGAGTTGCCGGCGCTGGTCGGTCCCGACAAAGGCATGGCGCGGATCTGGAAGGATGTCCACGAGACCGGCGCGACGATCGGCTATTTCCTGATCGGGCTGCACGCGGCGGCGGCCTTGTTCCATCACTACGTCCGGCGCGACAACACGCTGACCCTGATGTGGCGTCCTCGTCGAGCTGCGCCTTAATTCTCCCTTAAGTCTTCGCTCCTACCTTGGGCGGCAACCGGGGAAGTGAATCCCGGCCCCGAATCCCATCGCAAGGAGAATTCGATGCAAGTGAACACGTTCAAGCGCAGCGCCGTCGCGCTGGCCGT
>JBDTLY010000380.1:0-3711 GCA_039934535.1 Casimicrobiaceae bacterium
TCGAACATCCGCGGCAGCGCCTTCTCGCACAGTGCCTCCTGCGCGCTGCGTTCCTGCGCGCGCTGGGCCGAAAGCACGAGCGAGAGGTTCTGCCGGATCGCCGGGTACTCGGGCCTCAGCAGAAGCGCTTCCTCGATCAAGCGTCGCGCCTCGACGTAGTCGCCCTCGCTCCAGCGGGCCATCGCAAGCATGTGCAGCGCGTCGTGCGTCGTCGGCGCCACGGCGATCACCTCGCGATAGTGGCGCTCGGCGTCGCGCGCGCGACCTTCCCGCTGGTGGACGAGCGCGGCCTCCATCGCCACGCCGAGCCGGTCGCGTTCGGGCTCCGACAGAAGATTCCACTCGGGGCCGGAAGGCCGGTACGCGCTGCGCCGCACGGACGCTGCCGGCGAGTCCCGAGGCGTCGCGGTCAGCGCGCCGTGGCAATCCTTGTATCGCTTCCCGCTGCCGCAGGGGCAAGGGCTCAATCGCGAAACCGGCGCCGGCAGATCGCTCACGGTACGCGTCCGATCCGTGCCATCACGCCGCGGGAACGGCGTCGATCACGTACTGGAACGCATAGAGGTCCTCGAGGTCGGCGATGTTGCGGTACCCGACGCTCATGTTCCGCGTGTCGAGGCGCCCCGGACGCCGGGCGACGACGAGCGCGTCGACCGTCTCGGGTTGCGTCAGCGGCTCGAGCTTGTTGACCCGGAAACCCGTTTCCTCGAACATGCGCCGCAACTCGTCCTTGGTGAAGAACCGGACGTGCGTGACGTCGAGGACGCCGTTCTCGGCGTATTGGAAGCGCCCCGCCGCGAGCTCGTCGAGGACCGCTAAATTACGGATGTTGGGCACACTCGCCAGCACCCGCGTGCCGGGCGCAAGCCACCCGCGGATGCGCGTCAGCGCGCGCCACGGGTCGTAGATATGCTCCAGCACATCGAGCAGCAGCACCGTCGAAATCACAGCCCCGGGCGCCTCGACGGCAAGATCGCCGGCGTCGATCGCCGCGCAGATCACCTGATCCAGGAACTGGCGCGCGTATTCCGCGGCGCGCGGATTGATCTCGATGCCGATGACCTTCGTCCCGGGGAATTTCTGCTTGACGAGGCGCCCGGTCGCGCCGCCGCCGCAGCCGACGTCGAGCACCGTTCCCGGCGGCTCGACGAGGAAACTCGCGATCTCGGTGCGCGGATTCTGGTGATAGGCGGGATCGAACGGAACATCCGGCCCGAGGTGCGTCTGCCAGAGGTATTTCGGCGACGGCATTACGCGAATTCGGCGGAAACGGCAGCCACAACGACGTCAGTAGCTGCCGGCGGTCGCGAAGTTCTCGAAGCGCGTGTACTCGCCGAGGAACGTCAAGCGCACGGTGCCGATCGGCCCGTTGCGCTGCTTGCCGATGATGATCTCGGCAACGCCCTTGTCCTGCGTCTCGGGGTTGTAGACCTCGTCGCGGTAAATGAACAGGATGACGTCCGCATCCTGCTCGATCGCGCCCGAGTTGTGGCTCACGATCCCATCCGCGAGCCACGACGCCGGGCCGGGCACGGTGAGGTCGAAAACTTCCTCGTCGCCATCGCCGCGGACGTCGACCACGCGATCCCAGAAGATGTCGCCGGTGGCGCGGCGCCGCAGGCCTTCGTCCCCCAGCAGGTCGGCGTAGCTCGCGATCGTGTCGCGCGAAGGCGCGAACTTGAAATGGGCGCTGCCGCCGTAACGCGTGCCACGCATCGACGCCATCCGGCGGGTCGAAATGCCGCGCATCGTCATCGCCGCCCGGACCTCGGCAAATACTTCGTGCGGCAGCGTGTCGACATTGGAGTTGACGCCGACTGCGTCAAGCGCATTGCCGAGCGCGATTCCCGCCGCCGTCCGCGCGCCGGCGGTGCCGACGAACTGCAGGAACCGCCGCTGCTGTTCGCCGCCGGACACATCCACGGTGTGCACGGCGCGATAGCCTTTCTTATGGACGGCGCGAAGTCGCGCGACAATACCGAACCGCAACAGTAGCGCGGCGACATCGAGCGCCAACCCTTGGCTGCAAGTAGAAAAATAGACACGCGGCGGGCCTGCGGCACCATCCTTCCGCACATGGATGGAGCCGTCGGTCGCCCAGAGATGGCGCAACAGCATCGCAACTTGACTATCGGGCAAGCGGAACGCGTCTGCTGGCAGGCGCTTCGCGTGCGAGCGCTGCCCGAAAATCCCCAACCGCCGCAGCCACAGGTTGACGCCCGCAGGATGCCATCGATTGCCGTTGCCGGCGATCACCAGCTGATGCCAGTTGCCGCGCCCCGGATGACGATTGACGCGAGCGCCGAACGCGCGTGTCGCGGCGTCCGCGACGAGCTGACTGTTGTCTTCCGACGCCGTCGTGTAGCGGAGCGGCTGTCCCGAAAGGTAGCTGCCATCGCCAACAAGGTGTCCCAGCAAAATGACTTCGTCGTCGCGCCAAGCCTTGGGGTCGACCGCACCCGGCACTTGCCGCGCCGTCGCGATGCGGTCGCCGACCTTCACGTCGCCCATCCGAACCCAGCCTCGCGCTCCGTAGACGCGATGTTTTGCCGTTGCCCGAAGCATGCGGCCGCTGGCAAGCGTCATGCGCAGGACGGGCTTCACGCCTGCCGACCAGACGCGGTCGCTGCCCGCCGCGGCGATCCGGCCGTCGTTCGTCATTGCGAGAATCCCGGGTTCCGTGCCGACCAGATCACGGATCTGCAAGCGTCGACCATCCGCGAGCATGACCAGGGTGTCACCGGTCACGCACTCACGAAGATCCGACATCACCGGCCGCTTGTTCGGCCGCTGCTCGAGCGAGCGGTTCAACTGCGAAAGGGCCATCACCGGGACTTTCAATTCCTTCGCGAGCGACTTCATCGACCGCGAGATTTCCGAGATCTCCGTCGCGCGATTCTCGCCGGTGGTCGACGCCTGCATCAGCTGCAGGTAGTCGACGATCACGAGGCCGAGCTTGCCGTACGTTTTCATCAGTCGGCGCGCGCGCGAACGCACTTCGATGGCGTTCAACGCCGGCGTCTCGTCGATCAGGATCGGCGCCTCGTTCAACTGGCCGAGCGCGCCGGTGAGCTTTTCCCAGTCCTCGGCGGCGAGGCGTCCGGTGCGCAGCTTGTGCTGGTCGAGGCGGCCGACGGACCCGATCAGCCGCAGCGCGAGTTGCGACGCGCCCATTTCCATCGAGAACACGACGACCGGCAAGCCGGCCGCGAGCGCGACGTGCTCGCCGATGTTGAGCGCAAGCGAGGTCTTGCCCATGCTCGGCCGTCCCGCGACGACGACGAGGTCGCCCGGCTGCATGCCGGAGGTCATGCGGTCGAGATCGGAGAAACCGGTCGGCACGCCGGTGACGTCCGACGGATCGTCGCGGTTGTAGAGCACTTCGATGCGATCGACCACGCCCGCGAGCAGCGTGCCGATCGTGACGACCTGCTGCGCGCCGCGCGAGCCCTGCTCGGCGATGTGCAGGACCTTCGCTTCCGCCTGGTCGAGGACTTCCTTCGCGCTGCGCCCGAGCGGATTGTAGGCGGCGTCCGCGATGTCGCCCGCGGTCGCGGCAAGCTGGCGCAGGATCGAGCGATCGCGGACGATCTCCGCGTAATGCCTGATGTTCGCGGCGGTAGGAACATTGCCGACCAGCAGGCCCAGATAGGCGAGCCCGCCGACATAGTCGAGCTTCTGCGAGGAGGCGAGCGACTCCGACACCGTGAC
>JBDTLY010000381.1:0-3655 GCA_039934535.1 Casimicrobiaceae bacterium
CACGAGCGCGTAACCGCCCATCCGTCGTGTGTTGGCGGCATCGTCGTAGCGGCCCGAAGCGGCCACGAGTTCCGCGCCGAACTGCCAGGCCTTCCACGGGACCAGCGCACTCGCCGATCCGTACTGGCGCGCGCGCCGCGGCAACTGGTTTCCGGTCGTGTCGTCCTCCGGCCGCAGGAAATCGAGGCTGCCCTTGAACGAGATCTTCCGCCAGTCGGCCTGCGCCTGCAGCGTGAGGCCGGTCAGCGTCGCCTTGGCGACATTGTTCGGCGCGCAATTGAAATCGGCGTCGCAGCCGAACACGATCAGGTTCTTTACCTCGTTGCGGTAGACCGTCGCGCGCGCCAGCACCGTCGTGCTCGCGTAGTCGAGCGCGACGTCGGCATTGCGTGCGGTCTCCGGCGCCAGGTTGGGGTTGGCGAAGCCGGGATAATAGAGATCGTTGAACGTCGGCGCCTTGAACGCGGTTCCTGCGTTGACGAGCGCGCGCCAGCCATCGCCGATCGCATACGCATAGCCCAGCGCCCCCGTCGCGCGCCCGCCGTACTGTGAATTGTCGTCGTAGCGCAGGTTGGCCTGCAGCGTATGCGGGTCGACGCGCAGCTGGTAGACGCCGACGAACGAATTCGTCCGCCGCGAGGTCACCGGGAACGCCGGGTCCGTGCTGATCTTCTCGTCGAGCCCCACATAGGCAAGCGACAGCGCGCCCACGGCAAGCGTCAGATCGTTCTGCCACGTGAGCTGGTTCTGCCGCGTCCGGAAGCCCGAATTGCCGAAGCCCGTTTGCGAAACGCTGTCGTCGCTGCCCTGGCCCAGATTGAGGTGGCTCACCCAAAATGAGGCCAGGCGGTCAGTGCTGGAAAGCGCGAAGCTCTCGACCGTGGTGGTCGTCCTGTCGTCGTAGCCGGGGCCGGCGTCGAACTGGTTGCGCAGCCGGCTGTAGTAATACCGCGCCGCGACTTCGTGCTCCGCATTGATTCGATACAACAGATTGGCGCTCGCGTTGCCACGGTCGTAGCCGTCGCGATCGGGGTTGTACGAAAAATCCGCCGGGTTGCCGATCGCGTTGAAGCCGCGCGACCCTTGGTACCCGCCCTGGATCGCATAGCGCCACGCGCCCGACGATCCGCCGACGCCGGCGGCCGCCTGCCCCGTGCCGTAGGTACCGTAGCTTGCGCTGCCGTTGAATGCAGGCGCACCGTCGCCGCGCCGGGTAAACACCTGGATCACGCCGCCGACCGCATCCGCGCCATAGAGACTGGACGCCGGCCCGCGCAGGATCTCGATGTGATCGATGAGGTCGAGCGGAATCGCTTCGAGCGCCGTCGCGCCCGCGGTGGCCGACCCGACGCGCATGCCGTCGATCAGCACGAGGGTCTGGTTGCCGTTGACCCCCCGCAGATAGACGGCGCTCGTCGACCCCGCGCCGCCGCTCATCGAAATCTGGATGCCGGGTTGTCGTTGCAGCAACTCGGCCAGGCTTTGCGCGCCGGCGCGCGCGATCTCGTCGCGGCCGATGACCGTGACGTCGGCCGTCAGGTCCGAGAGCCGCTGCGGCCCCCGTGCCGCGGTCACGACGACGGGATCGAGCGTTGCCGCCGCGGGTTCGGGCGGCGCTTGCCCGAGGGCAGATGCCGATACGGATGACGATGCGACGGCGATGCCGAGGACGGCGCCGGCAGGGAAACGATGGGACATGGGATTCTCCGCGAACGCTGCGCGACCCCGCGCGGCGGTGGCGACGGCTGCGTGGCGCAACGAGTGCGCATCGCGAACCGGTGGCAGGCCGGTCTCCGGGCTCGTCAGTCTTGACCGCCCGCCTTCCCGTCCCTCGATTGCCGGACAGTGGCGTGTGGAGCGGCCCGCACTGGCTTACCGTTGCGGGGGCAGCTGCGGGTTGGCGCGGAGAAGACTCCCCGCGGCACCGCATTCCCGTTTCACCCGCCGCAAGGGATTCGCGGCGGACACCTGCGGCGAGGATTGTAGCCCGCCCGGCTGTCGCCGCAAGGGCGGCAGGCGCCCGGGCTTTGCTATAATCCGCGCCCCTGACCGACCCTCGCCCCCACGGGATAACCCCCGCCCCGGGGCCCATGCCGTGCCGCAGAAGCTCTACATCCGCACGTTCGGCTGCCAGATGAACGAGTACGACTCGGACAAGATGGCCGACGTGCTCGCCGCCGCCGACGGGCTCGCGCTCACCGACCATCCCGAGGACGCGGACGTCATCCTGTTCAACACGTGCTCGGTGCGCGAACGCGCGCAGGAGCGGGTGTTCCACGATCTCGGCCGGGTGCGCGCGCTCAAGACGCTGAAACCGGACCTCATCATCGGCGTCGGCGGCTGCGTGGCAAGCCAGGAAGGCGCCGCCATCGTGAAGCGCGCGCCGTACGTCGACGTCGTGTTCGGTCCGCAGACGCTGCACCGGCTGCCGCAGCTCATTCGCGACCGCCGCGCGACCGGCCGCCCGCAGGTGGACATCTCGTTTCCCGACATCGAGAAGTTCGACCACCTGCCGCCGCCGTCGGTCGACGGCGCAGCCGCCTATGTGTCGATCATGGAAGGCTGCAGCAAGTACTGCACGTTCTGTGTCGTCCCCTACACACGCGGCGAGGAAGTCTCCCGCCCGTTCGACGACGTGCTTACCGAGGTTGCCGACGTGGCCGACCAGGGCGTGGTGGAGGTCACGCTGCTCGGGCAGAACGTCAACGCCTATCGCGGACGGATGAGTTCCGACAGCGAAATCGCGGATCTCGCCACACTCGTCGAGTACATCGCCGAGATCCCCGGCATCGAGCGCATCCGCTACACCACGTCGCATCCGAAGGAAATGACCCCGGCGCTGATCGCGGCCTACGGCAAGGTCGACAAGCTCGTCTCGCACCTGCATCTTCCCGTGCAATCCGGGTCCGACCGCGTGCTGGCGGCGATGAAGCGCGGTTACACGGCGCTCGAATACAAGTCGATCGTGCGCAGGATGCGCGCGGTGCGCCCGGACGTCTCGATCACCTCCGATTTCATCGTCGGCTTTCCGGGCGAGACCGACGCCGATTTCGAGCTGACGATGAAGCTCGTCGACGACGTGAAGTTCGACGGCGCGTTCAATTTCGCCTACAGCCCGCGTCCGGGTACGCCCGCGGCCGAGCTTGCCGACCAGGTGAAGCCGGCGGTGCAGCAGGCCCGGCTCGAACGGCTGTCGGCGCTGCTCGACGCGCAATGCCGCGCCTACAGCGAGGCGATGGTCGGCACGCGGCAGCGCGCGCTCGTCACCGGCCACGCCGCCCGCGGCAACGGCGAACTGGCGGCGCGAACCGGGAACAACCGCGTCGTCAATTTCGCCGGCGATCCGGCGCTTCTCGGCCGCTACGCCGACGTCACGATCACCGCCGCGCTGGCGCATTCGCTGCGCGGCGAACTGCAACCGGCTGTCGGCTCGGAATGAACCCCGGGCCCGAAACTCGATCTGTTCGCCGTCCCCGATTTTCTCCGATGAGGTCCTACATGTTTCGCACACCGACACCCGACGACGTTCGCCTTCCAGTTGGCGCCTTCGCCCTGACCGCCCTGGCGATCGCCCTGTCCGGCTGCGCCAGCGTGCCTGCCGCGGACAGTACCGCGGCTGCGCCCTCCGCAGCCATGACAACCGCCGTGGCGAACG
>JBDTLY010000382.1:0-3635 GCA_039934535.1 Casimicrobiaceae bacterium
TTTCGCCGGGGGCAACCTTGTATTGCTTGCCGCCGGTTTTTATGACCGCGTACATGGATAGACTCCGCTCACTTTTGTTTGCCCGCGCCATTGGAATGCCCACGCTGGCGGAAAGCTTTGAATTATAACTGATTAACGCACATTGCGTCAAACGTCGGCCCGGCCGCCGAAAGGGCTGCCTGTACCCTTCGGTTACAATCCCGCCCGACGCCGTCATCCTCGCGCGAAAGCGGGGACCCCCTCCCATGTCAGCCGCTCCTCCCGCCGGTCTCGCCCGGCAAACCGCACCGCAGGTCCCCCGGACGCCCCCGAAGGACGCGCTCGACGCCGTCCTCGCGACCGACCGCGCGGAAGTCGACGGCGTACTGCGCGCGAGCCTCGAATCGGAGGTCGCGCTGATCCGGCAGGTCGCCGAGTACATCATCGGCAGCGGCGGCAAGCGCCTGCGCCCGGCGCTGGTCGTCATGGCCGCGCGCGCCTGCGGGTATGAAGGACGTGCGCACTACACGCTGGCGGCCGTCGTCGAGATGATCCACACGGCCACCCTGCTCCACGACGACGTCGTCGACGAGTCCAAGCTCCGCCGGGGAATTGCGACCGCCAACGCGACGTTCGGCAATGCCGCGTCGGTGCTGGTCGGCGACTTTCTCTATTCGCGCGCGTTCCAACTGATGGTCGGCGTCGGTTCGATGCGCGTGCTGGACATCCTGTCTAACGCGACCAACGTGATCGCCGAAGGCGAGGTGCTCCAGCTCATGAACTCGGGCGACCCGACGCTGGACGAGTCCACCTATCTCGGCGTCATCCGGCGCAAGACCGCCAAGTTGTTCGAGGCCGCGGCGGAACTCGGCGCCGTCCTCGGCGACGCGCCGGCCGGGCACGTGCAGTCCCTGGCCGACTACGGCATGCACCTCGGCACGGCGTTCCAGCTGGTCGACGACGTGCTCGACTACTCGGGCGAGATCGGGGCGATCGGCAAGAACCTCGGCGACGACCTGGCGGAAGGCAAGATGACGCTGCCGCTGATCCGCGCCATCGCCACCGGGAACGCCGCCGACGCCGCCCTCATCCGCGACGCGATCACGCGCGGTGGTCTGACCGAATTCCAGCCGGTGGTGGACGCGCTGAATCGCACCGGCGCGCTCGACTACGCCCGGCAATGCGCCGAGCGCGAAAGCGACGCCGCCGCAACCTGCGTGATGGGGCTTCCGGACACGCCGGATCGCCGGAATCTGCTAGAATTGGCGGCTTTCGCGGCCCGACGCACGTACTGAAATGCGTGCCCTCCGGGACGCGAACGCCGCGTAGTTTCACCTTCCCGCCGCGGCAATGCACGACGCAGGACACTCGGGGTGTAGCTTAGCCTGGTAGAGCGCTACGTTCGGGACGTAGAGGCCGGAGGTTCAAATCCTCTCACCCCGACCATTCCTCCGCGCGCGGACGGACGCACCCGGATCGGGGCCCGGTTCCGCGTTGCCGGCGCCGGGCCGAAGGCTAAGGTCCGGCTCTGAAAGCCACCATTTGCATGATCCAGTTCCCGCTGGTCATCGGGGCGGTGGCGCTGTAACTGCCGGCGACGCTTACCACGCGGTCCTCGACGATGTCACCGTTAGGCGCGGTGATCACGCGGCTGGTGAACCCGGCTCCAGGCCCGGTATTGTGGGTCCACACCGAGCTCGCGCCGAACAGCAAATCGTTGGCGTTGGTAGTGCTCACCGGCGGGGTGCTGGCCAAGGCCGCACTGCCTGTTCCCGCCGCGGTCACGTCAACTGGAGAAATTTTGTCGATTCCGCTGTATTCGACGACTCGGATGTCCGGATATTGCGCCGGGACGTTGAACCGTACTGTCACCGTGTTGGCGTTCGCCGCGGCGGCCGCAATGTTCTTCGCGAAGTAGATCGACTGGTTCAGCGGCCCAGCCATTGTCGTCGGTCCTACCGCACGGGCATAGACATTGCCCTTCGAGTCAGTCACCGAGGTGACGACTGCCGTGGCATCGCCCCAGCCGACGACGACGACGTTGAGGTTGCCGGCCGTTTGCGCGCTGGTGAAGGTTATGTTCACCGGGGACTGTGCCGACTGCGGCGTCGCGTAGTTCAATTGCACGAAGGCGATACTGCTTGCGACCGCAGTCGTGGCGCTTGCCGTGTTCGAGTACGCGCCGAGGTTGCCGGCCGCATCGGTCGCCCGTACCCGGTAGCCGTAGGTCGTCCCGGGCGTGAGCCCAGCGTCGGCAAAGCTCGTCCACGCGGAAGTCCCGATTTGCGTGAACGATGCGCAACCCGCGCCCTGACACCGCTCGATGCGATAATCTGTCACCCCGACGTTATCGGTGGCCCGATTCCAGAATAGGCTGATCGCCCCAGCGCCTGTTGCCCCAGCGCCGAGCGACGATGGCGCCGTGGGCGGCGTCGTGTCGCCCCCCGCCGCCGCCACCGTGACGTAATTGGTCCTCGTCTGCGTGTTGCTACCGCCGGGACCAGTCACGGTGAGCGCAACGGTGTAAACGCCGGCGGCAGAATACACGTGACTCGGTGTCGCAACGGTGCTGGTTGTTCCGTCGCCAAAGGTCCATGCATAGCTGGTGATCGTGCCGCTCGACGCATTGGTGAAGTTCACGGTAAGCGGAGCGACACCCGATGTCGTCGCGGCGCTGAATTGCGCAACCGGCGTCGCCGACGTGACCGTGATGTAACCGGATCGGGTCTGCGTGTTGCTGCCACCGGGGCCGGTGACGGTGAGCGCGACGGTGTAAACGCCGGCGGCAGAATACACGTGGCTCGGTGACGCGACGGTGCTGGTCGTTCCGTCGCCAAAGGTCCACGCATAGCTGGTAATCGCGCCGCTCGACGCATTGGTGAAGGTCACGGTAAGCGGAGCGACACCCGATGTCGTCGCGGCGCTGAATTGGGCAACCGGACCGCCCGCAGTCGTGGCGCTCGCCGTGTTCGAGTATGCGCCGAGGTTGCCGGCCGCATCGGTTGCCCGCACCCGGTAGCTGTAGCTCGTCCCGGAAGTGAGCCCGCTGTCGGCAAAGCTCGTCCACGCCGAAGTCCCGATCTGCGTGAACGATCCGCAACCCACGCCCTGGCATCGCTCCACGCGATAGCCCGTCACGCCCACGTTATCGGTGGCCCCGTTCCAAAATAGATTGATCGCGCTGCTGCTCGCCGCCGATGCGCCGAGAGCCGACGGCGCGGTAGGCGGCGTTGTGTCGCTTGCTGGCGCCGAGACCGTGATGTAATTGGTTCTTGTCTGCGTGTTGCTGCCAAGTGGCCCCACGACTTGCAGGCTGACGGTGTAGACCCCGGCAGACGAATAGACGTGAACCGGATTTTGGGCGTTACTGGTCACTCCATCACCAAACGTCCACGCGTAGGACGTTATGGTGCCGCTGGAACTGTTGACGAAATTGATCGACAACGGCGCAGTGCCCGATGTCGCACTCGCACCGAACGATGCCACGGGCGGTGTGGGTGTCCCCGTGTCCAGCACGAGCACCCAGTCGTTGGTGCCGGTGCCGTTGTTGCCGGGGGTGGTGAACGCACGGGTGCCGCTGTTGGCCAGGGTGTAGGCGCCGCCGGTGATGTCGGTGTAGACCCCGCTCGTCGGGTTGTACCAGCGCCCCCGCGCAT
>JBDTLY010000383.1:0-3628 GCA_039934535.1 Casimicrobiaceae bacterium
GCACGATGGATCCCGTGATCAAGCTCGCGTGGAGCGAAGCCTCGCATCGTGCGCTCGAAGCGGCCGGCTATGCCGTGGATTGGCACACGTATCCGATGCAGCATGCGGTCGTGTGGGAGGAAATCGTGGCCGTCCGTGCGTTCCTGACGAAGGTGCTCGCGCCGGCCTGACGCATTCCGCAGGCGGGTCTGTTACATTCGGCGGGCATGACAACCAGGATCCGCCAGCGCCCGCTTTCGATGCGCGACCTCCGGGCGATCCTCGGAGTGACGAACGCGCTGGCCGCGCCGTTCGACCTGATGACGATGTTGGGCGAAGTCGTCAACGCGGCGAAGCAGGTGCTGCAGGCCGATCGCGGCTCGGTCTGGCTGCACGATCCGGCGACGGACGAACTCGTCCTCGAAGTGGCGACCGGCATCCGGCCGATCCGCGTCCCGTCCGGCGCGGGGCTCGTCGGCGCCTGCGCGCGCAACCGGCAGATCATCAACGTCCAGGATTGCTACTCCGACCCGCGTTTCGATCCGGGTGTGGACAAGAAATCCGGCTATCACACCCGCTGCATGCTCACGCTGCCGCTGATCGATCACAAGGACGTTCTCGTGGGCGTGATGCAGGTGCTGAACAAGAAGGGCGGGGTGTTCAACGAGGGTGACGAAGCCGTCGCGACCGCGCTGGCGTCGCAGTGCGCCGTTGCGCTGCAGCGCGTGCGGATGACCGGCGCGCTGATCGAAGGCGAGAAGATGCGACAGGCGCTCGAAATGGCCCGCGAGGTCCAGATGAGCACGCTGCCATCGACGATGCCCACGATTCCCGGCTACGACGTGTGCGGCTCGTTCCGGCCGGCCGAGCTCACCGGCGGCGACACGTTCGACCTGTCGCTGCTGGACGCGGGGCTCCTCGTGGTGCTCGCCGACGCCACCGGCCACGGCATCGCGCCCGCGCTGTCGGTGACGCAGATGCAGGCGATGCTGCGCATCGCGTTCCAGCTTGGCGCCAACCTCGAGTCCGCGTTCATGGAAGTCAACAACCGGCTCGCGCAGACACTGGCGGCCGACCGCTTCATCACGGCGTTCGTCGGCGTCCTCGATCCGTCCGTGCACCGCCTGCGCTTTCACAGCGGCGGCCAGGCGCCGATCCTGCATTACCAGGCGGCCACGGCGGCGTGCGTGCCCTACAAGCCGACGAGTTTTCCGCTGGGGGCGATGCCGCTCACCAAAATGAAGCCGGCCGTCATGCTGGACTTGCTCCCGGGCGACATCCTGGTGCTGCTCTCGGACGGCTTCTACGAGTATCACGATGCTTCCGGCGAGCAATTCGGCGAACGGCGGGTAGAGGAGATCGTGCGGGAACATGGCAACAAGCCGACCGCCGAGTTGCTCGCGCGGCTGTTTGCGGCGGTCGACGCCTTCGCACGGGGCGCGCCGCAGGACGACGACATGACTGCCGTCCTCGTGAAGCGCGACGCGCCCGGCGCGCGGAGCGGGGAGGGCCGGTCCTTCGCGCGCACCTTCGGGTCGCTCACCGCCGTCTTCGCCTTCTCGGCCGACTTTTTCGCGCGGCACGGGATCGACCGCGGGCTCCTGCCCACCGTCGACCTGGCGCTGGAGGAACTATTCACGAACATGGTCAAATACAGCACCACGAGCGACGCCGAGGTGCGAATCGGGATGGCACCTATCGACGGGGGCGTCGAAGTGACGATGATCGACTATGATGTGGAGCCGTTCGACATGACGAGGTCGCCCGAGGTCGACGTCGCGCTGCCGATCGAGGCGCGCAGGCCGGGCGGGCTCGGGCTGCACCTGATCCGGCATCTCCTGGATTCGATCGACTACGAATATCTGGGGGACCGCCGGCAGAGCCGGATCACGTTCCGCAAGACCGGCGGGGGTCCTTCGCCGGGTCCGTGAGGTGCGGCAAGTACTGGGGGAACACATGTTGGCAATCGATTTTGGGCCGGCCGGGAGCGTCGTGGTCTCGGGGCGCCTGGACGCCGCGCAGTCGCCGTCCGCGCAGGCCTTCCTCGACAAGGTCCAGGGCACCGTCACGCTCGATTGCAGCGCGCTCGAATACATATCAAGCGCCGGCCTCGGCGTGCTCCTCAAAACCCAGAAACGGCTGCTCGCCTCGGGCGGAAAGCTCCGGCTGACGGGCGTCAATCGCCATTTGCAGGACATCTTCGGTTACTCCGGGTTCGACCAGCTGTTCGAGATCGAGCCGGCCCGGTAGGCGTCCCCTCCAACTTTTCGTGCCGCCGCGTGTAATTGTGGATGACGACGCCGACATCGCACTGGTCGAACGCTTCCGGGCAGGCGACAAGGAGGCGTTCACCGAGCTGGTGGTCAAGTACCAGCGTCCGA
Organism: Casimicrobiaceae bacterium; assembly: GCA_039934535.1. GTDB lineage: Bacteria > Pseudomonadota > Gammaproteobacteria > Burkholderiales > Casimicrobiaceae > CAIWHR01. The sequence continues at coordinate 2,361 of JBDTLY010000383.1, forward strand.
TCTACAACGCCGCCTTCTGGATACTGCGCAAAGCCGAAGATGCCAACGATGTCGCCCAGGTCGTGTTTCTCAAGGTCGCCGAGCGGCTGGACGACTACGACCCGCGCTACCGGTTCTTCAGCTGGATCTACCGCATCGCGGTCAACGAATCGCTCAACCTGCTCCGGCGCAACGGCCGCGAGGAAGCGCTCGATGACGACGTCGACCTGCCGGGTTCCGATCGCGCCGATCCGGAAACCCTTGCGAGCGACGCGGAGTTTTCGCGCCGGATCCAGGTCGCGCTGATGAAGATGAAGCCCAACGACCGGATCGTGCTGACACTGCGGCACTTTTCCGAATGCAGCTATCAGGAAATCGGACAGATACTCGACCTCGACGAAAAGACCGTTAAATCCCGGCTCTTCGAGGCGAGGCATCGCCTGCGGCTCCTGCTGGCCGACCTGCGGATCCAATGACATGAACCCCTCCAAACATTCCGAATTGATGCAGGCCGTCCTCGACGGCGAGGCGACCTCCGGCCAAGTCCGGGAGCTCGATCTCCTTCTGGCCGCCGATCCGGCCGTTCGCGCTGAATTCGAGGACCTCCGCCGCCTCTTCGACGGGCTGGACAGCGTTCCGAAGGCGTTTCCTCCCGAGGGGCTCGTTGCCTCGGTGCTGGCAGGGTCCAGCCAACTTTTGTCGTCGTCACGTGTATTTGGGCAAACATCCGAGGAATCCTGGGCCACCGGCTCGGGAAAATCGGCAACGGTCCTCCAGGGCACCCAGCCCGGACCACTTTTCAGGGGCAAGACAATGAGCGAACAGCAAACGGGTTCCTTCGGCAAGCGCAAGGCCTGGATAGGCATCGGCATCGCCGCAGCGGCTGCGGCGCTGGTCGTCACGTTCGGCGTCGACTATCCGCCGACGGGCAAGGACACTTCCGGCGCCATCGTTCCGGCGTCACGGTACCGGGCCACCCCGGCTACGGAAGGCGTGGCGGTCGGTGGTCAATCGGGCACGCAGCTTCCGCAGACGAATACCGCGGCCGGCGACGCAGCCGGAAACGCGGCGGGTGCGGCGGCGGGATCAGCGGCGGGCAGTGCCGCCGGTGCGGCGGCGGGCCAGGCGGCGGGTGTCGCGGCCGGTAACGCTGCGGGCAGCGCGGCAGGTTCGGCGGCGGGCAGTGCGGCAGGTTCGGCCGCCGGCAGCGCCGCAGGTTCGGCAGCGGGTAATGCCGCGGGTGTCGCGGCCGGTTCAGCAGCGGGTTCGGCCGCCGGTCAGGCGGCGGG
>JBDTLY010000384.1:0-3624 GCA_039934535.1 Casimicrobiaceae bacterium
ACGGGTTGACGCGCGGCCGTCTCCATCACGCGTACCTTTTGACCGGAACGCGCGGCGTCGGCAAGACGACCATCGCGCGCATCCTCGCGAAGAGCCTCAACTGCATCACGAATGGCGTCAGCGCGACGCCGTGCGGGACCTGCGCGGCGTGCGTCGACATCGACGCCGGGCGCTTCGTCGACCTGCTGGAGCTCGATGCCGCATCGAACACGGGCATCGACGACATGCGCGCGATCCTCGACAACGCGCGCTATGCGCCGACCGTCGGACGCTACAAGGTCTACCTGATCGACGAAGTGCATCAGCTTTCGAAGTCGGCGTTCAATTCGATGCTCAAGACGCTCGAGGAGCCGCCCGAGCACGTCAAGTTCGTGCTCGCAACCACCGACCCGCAGAAGATTCCCGTCACCGTGCTGTCGCGGTGCCTGCAGTTCAACCTGAAGCCGCTGCCGCAGGCGCTCATCGCCGAACGGCTTGCCGCGATCCTTGGCGCCGAAGGCATTGCGTTCGACGACGGCGCGCTTGTCCTGATCGCCAAGGGGGCGCGCGGCTCGATGCGCGATGCGCTGTCGCTGCTCGACCAGGCGATCGCGTACGGCGGCGGCGATGTCCGCGAACCTGCCGTGCGGACCATGCTGGGCGCGGCGGACCGCGACTACGCCTACCGGATTGCCGATGCGCTGACGGCTGGAGACGGCCCTGCGCTGCTCGCCGAAGCCGATGCGATGGCGAAGAACGGCGTCGCGTTCGCCCCCGCGCTGGACGAGCTCGCGTCGCTGTTCCACCGGATCGCCATCGTGCAATCCGTACCGGACGCGGTCGGCGCCATGGACGACGGCGAGCGCGTGGCCGCGCTGGCCGCATCGACGCCGGCGGAGAGCGTTCAGCTCGCCTACCAGATCTGCGTCCAGGGCCGCCTGGATCTGGCGCTCGCGCCGGACGAAGCGACCGGCTTCTCGATGACCTTGTTGCGCCTCCTTGCGTTCGAGCCGGGGCGCGGCAGCAAGCCCGAACCGTCATCGCCGCGACGTGCGAGTCCCCCCGTCGCAACGGTCAAGGCGCCCGCGGCGGCTCCTCGCGCGCCCGCTGCGACAGCGCCGGTGCCGGCGGCGGAACCCACGGCGCCGGAAACGCGGACCACCGTCGCGCTACCGGCCGACGTCGCCGAGTGGCCGGCGTTCGTCGCGTCGCTCAAGCTGCCCCCGATCGCCGCGCAGCTTGCCGCGCAAACGGAACTCAAGTCGATCGCCGGCAACGTGCTCACACTCGCCCTGCCGGCGGTGCACAAGCACCTCGCGGACAAGGCGTACTCCGACAAGCTCAAGGTCGCGCTCGACCAGGCCACGGGCCGCAAATGGCTGCTTGCGTTCGAAGTGGGCGCGGTCGCCGAGACGTCGCTGGCGGCGCAGGAAAAGCGCGCGCGCACGGAGCAGCAGGCCAAGGCCGAGGCCGCGTTCCGCAGCGAACCGTTCGTGCGCGACGTGCTCGAGCGCTTCGACGCCAAGATCCGACCCGATTCGATCAAACCGGTTTCGTGACCAGGAGCGTGACCTCATGATGAAGAACCAGCTCGCCGGCCTCATGAAGCAGGCGCAGCAAATGCAGGAGAACCTGAAGAAGGCGCAGGACGAACTGGCGCTGATGGAGGTCGAGGGCCAGTCCGGCGCCGGCCTCGTCAAGGTGGTCATGACCTGCAAGCACGACGTCAAGCGCGTCACCATCGACCCGTCGCTCATCGCCGAGGACAAAGACATGCTGGAAGACCTGGTAGCCGCCGCCGTCAACGACGCGGTGCGCCGCGTCGACGCCACGACACAGGAGAAGATGGCGGGCCTCACGATGGGAATGCCGATGCCGCCGGGGTTCAAGCTGCCGTTCTGACGTGGCTGTCGTGACCGCTGAACCGGCAGGGAGCCTCGACGCGCTCACGCGCGCGCTGCGCTGCCTGCCCGGCGTCGGTCCCAAGGCGGCGCAACGGATGGCGCTCCATCTGCTGCAGCACGATCGCGCCGGCGCGCTCCGGCTCGCGCACGCGCTGCTCCATTCGGCCGAGAATGTCCAGCATTGCGAGCGCTGCAACACGTTCACGGAGGGCACGGTATGTGCGTTGTGCCTGTCCGGCAAGCGCGATCAAGCGCTGCTGTGCGTCGTCGAGACGCCCGCCGATCTGCTGATGGTCGAGAACACGCAGGCCTATTCCGGACTCTATTTCGTGCTGATGGGCCGCCTGTCGCCGCTCGATGGGATCGGGCCCAAGGAGATCCGCCTCGAGCGTCTCATCAAGCGCGCGACGGACGGCGTCGTCCGCGAAGTGGTGCTCGCGACCAACTTCACCAACGAAGGCGAGGCCACCGCCCACTATATCGGCGAGCTGCTGTCGACCCGCGGGTTGCGGGTCACCCGGCTGGCGCGCGGGGTGCCGGTCGGCGGCGAGCTCGAATATGTCGACAGCGGCACGCTGGCCGAGGCCATGCGGGAGCGGCGGGCGCTCGGTTCCTGAGGCCGCAGTCTGCCCTCCGGCCCTTCGGGCCGAGTCAAAGCAGGCCATGGACGTTGACGAACAGGCGGGTATACACTGCATCCGGCTCATGTAGGACAGCGCAAACTGTGGCGTGACGTGCTCGCCCGCCGCCAAGCGTTGAATCGGGAATCAATAACAACGGCCAGCCCGGGCACAAAACCACGATGCCCCATCGAATGGAGGAGGTATTATGACCAGTAAGCCGCCCGTATCGGTGAAAGCCGAATCCCCGCCGTCTGCCGGCTCACGGCGAAAGTTCCTGAAAACCGCGACCGCAGCCGCCGGCGCCACGACCCTCGGCTTCCCGATGATTTCCGTCGCGCAGTCGCCGATGGTCATCAAGATGCAGGGCGCGTGGAGTTCCACCGATATTTTCAATGAGTTCGCCATGGAATTCGTCACCCGCGTCAACGAGATGTCGGGTGGGCGATTGAAGGTCGACTACCTCGTCGCCGGCGCAGTGGTGAAGCCATTCGAAGTGACCGACGCGGTGAGCAAGGGTGTGCTCGATGCGGGACACACGGTGCCCGTGTACTGGTACGGCAAATCCAAGGTGGCTTCGCTGTTCGGTTCGGGCCCGATCAACGGCTGCGATTCATTCCAGACGCTCGCGTGGATTTACCGTGGCGGCGGCCAGGAACTGTACAACGAGTTGCTAGCCAAGATCGGCCTCAACTACGTCGGCTTCTTTGCGATGCCGATGCCAACCCAACCGCTCGGCTGGTTCAAGACGCCGATCACCGACGCAAGCCAGTTGAAGGGCCTCAAGTACCGGACGGTGGGCCTGGCCGCCGACCTGTTCCAGGAGATGGGCTGCAAAGTGACGCAGTTGCCGGGCGGTGAAATCGTCCCCGCGCTGGAACGGGGGGTGATCGATGCTTTCGAATTCAACAACCCGACCTCCGACCTGCGCTTCGGCTCGGCCGACGTGATCAAGAACTATGAGCTCGGCTCGTTCCACCAGGCGATGGAGTTCTTTGAGATCTGCCTCAACAAGAAAAAATGGGATGCGATGCCGAAGGACCTGCAGGCGATCTGGAAGTACGGCGTCGAGGCCGCGTCGCAGTCCAACTACTGGACGGCGATGAAGAACTATCCGAAGG
>JBDTLY010000385.1:0-3592 GCA_039934535.1 Casimicrobiaceae bacterium
TTGACGTCGCGAACGACCACGTAGAGCGGCGGCGATTCGAGCGTGGCGAAGGGTGCGACCCCCTTCGGCGCGAGCCCGTCCTTCCATCCGCCGGCAAAGCTGCCGCCCGCCTGGCGGAAATAGGTGGTGAACATCGCATGCACGTAGGACGGGTGATCGAGCAGCGACACCCACCATTCCCGTTCGCCGCAGGACGCGGCGTAGCGTCCCGCAAAGCTCGCGTCGGCGCTGTTGCCGCGATCGGCGATCGACGAGCCGATGGTGCCGCGCCAGTCGCCGCAGTCGCCCGCCGCGATCCGCGGCAATGGACCGACGTACACATTGGCAAACGGCGGAATTGCCGTCACGTCGGTGCCGTTGCCCGCGCGATTGGGCGCGAACAGCAGGCGCACGGACTTGAAGTTGACGAGCAGCGCGTCGGGGCCGACGTTGTAGGGCTTGAGCGGCTCGCCGTCGAACGCGCCGGGGTCGTGCGCGACCGGTGCGAAGAACGACCGGTCGAGGATGAGGTCGCCGTCGATCGCGGTAAGGCCGCGCATCGTGAGCGTCGTCATGAACGCCTGCCATTGCTCGAGGGTGATCTTGGGGTCGCCATGCCCCTTCAGCACCAGGTTGCCGTGCAGCACGCCCTTGTCGAGCTTGCCGTCGAGGAACGCCTCGGTCGTCCAGTGGTATTCCGGTCCGAGCAGCTCGAGCGCGGCAAACGTCGTGACGAGCTTCATCACGGACGCGGGGTTCATCGGCTTCGTCGGGCCGTGCGCGAGGAGCGGCTGCACGGTGCCCGTCTCCTGCACGACCAGCGTGACGCCATCGGGGGGCACGCCGGCATCTTTGAACGCCTTGGCGATCGGCGGCGGCAGCAGCGCATGCGCAGCGCCGGAGAGTACGGCGAGCGACGCCAGCGTGACGACGGCGGCGAACTTCATTGGCCGTCCAGAATGTCGAGAGTGCCGGCAACGAGCGCCGCGAACTCGTCGTCGGTCACGATGTAGGGCGGCATGAAATAGACGGTGCGCCCGATCGGCCGCAGCAGCAACTCGCGCTCGAGGCCTTGCGTGAAAAACCAGCGCGCGAAATCCGGTCGCGCCGTCTCGACGTCGAAGGCAACGATCATCCCTGTCTGCCGGACGTTGCGGACCGCACGATGCGCGGCGAGCGGTGCGGCGAGCGCGGCCCACCGGCGCGCCTTGTCCCGATTGGCGGCGATCACGTCGTCGTCGCGGAAGATGTCGAGCACCGCAAGCGCGGCGCGGCAGGCGAGCGCGTTGCCGGTGTACGAGTGCGAATGCAGGAAGCCGCGCGCCAGATCGGCCGCGTAGAACGCGTCGTACACGGCGTCCGTTGACAGCACGCACGACAGCGCGAGATAGCCGCCGGTGAGGCCCTTCGACAGGCAAAGGAAATCCGGGGCCGCGGCGCCGCTTTGCTCCCACGCGAACATCGTTCCCGTGCGGCCGAAGCCGGTCATGATCTCGTCGGCGATCAGCAGCACGCCGTAGCGCGTGCAAAGCTCGCGTGCGCGGGCAAGGTAGTGCGCGTCGTACATCGTCATCCCGGACGCGCCCTGGACCAGGGGCTCGACGATCAGCGCGGCGGTCGTCGCGTGATGCGCGGCGAGATGGGCGTCGAGCCCCTGCGCGGCGCGCTCGGCCACGTCGCATTTCGACTCGCCCGCCGTGGCGTCGCGCGCGTCCGGGCATGGCACCGTCGCGCCGCGGCGCAAGAGGGGGGCATACCGATCGCGGAAGAGCGGCACGACGGTGACCGAGAGCGCGCCCAGCGTTTCGCCGTGGTAACCACCGGCGAGGCTGACGAATCCCGACTTCTCCGGCTTGCCGGTGTTCGCCCAGTAGTGAAACGCCATCTTGAGCGCGATCTCGACGGCCGACGCGCCGTCGGATCCGTAGAACGCATGGCCAAGGCCGGCCGGCGCAAGGGCGGCAAGCCGTTCCGAAAGCTCCACGACCGGGCGGTGCGTGAACCCGGCGAGGATCACATGCTCGAGGTCCGCCAGCTGCTCCGTCAACGCGGCGTTGATACGCGGGTTCGCGTGGCCGAAGAGATTCACCCACCAGGAACCGACCGCGTCGAGGTAGCGGCGGCCGTCGAAGTCGTACAGCCACGCACCCTGCCCCCGCGCAATGGGCACGAGCGGCAGCGTTTCGTGCACCTTCATCTGCGTGCACGGATGCCACACGGCGCGACGGCTCCGCGCGAGCCAATCGGCATTCGACGGTGGAAAGTTCAGGGGCGCCCCAGGTACAGGTAGAAGCTCGATGCGCCGCCGGAGGCGCGACCGTAGGAAACGTAGAACGGGCCGAGGAATGTGTCGGCGCCCAGGAACACGCTGCCGGCCTTGACGATGTCGCCCGCCGACACCTTGTCGCGCTCCTGCCACGTGTTGCCGGCCTCGACCGATCCGCCCGCGTAGACGTTGCCGCCGATGAACGGAATGCGCGCAATGCGGTGGTAATAGACGATGCGTCCGAAGCCGAGGTAACTGCCCGCGATCTGGCCGTTGCGCAGTCCCGACAGGTTGAGGAATCCGCCGAGCAGAAACGGATTGACGAGCGCCGGATCGTCGCGCGAAAGGGCGCCGGCGCGCACGGCGACATTGAAGAAGTCGTCGGATGTGAGCGGAATGCCGCCGTTGCCGTAGAAATCCACGCGGCCGAGCTTCTTGCTCACCTCGTTGGGGTCCTCGCCGTAGCGCTGCGTGCGCTGGCCGTAGAAGCCATCGAGCGTGGCGCGCACGCCGCGGTGCGGAAAGAACGCGTGGTCGAGATTGTCCCAGCGCGCGAGCACGCGGAGACCCGCGTCGGTCTCGTGGGCCACCTGAAAGCCGGGTATGGCGACGGTCGGACTGCCCTTGTAGAACGTGTACGTCGGCCCGACGCGTATTTCCCCTGAATTGCCGATCGGCACGCCGACGTCGACTCCGGCGTTGTTCGTCTGCACCGCGTATTCGGCGACCCGCTGCGAGCCGTCGAAAATGTACCGCGGAACATTCTGCGCGGAGGCGTAGGCGGAGACGAACAGCGTGTTCTCGACGTTCACCGGCTGGTAGAACTCCGTCGCGGCGCGTGCGATGCGTCCCACTTCGATCTCGTTCACCCACTGCGCGCCGAGGCTGTTGACCCAGACGCGGCGGTGGCCCGCCAGCAGAGAAAACGTGTTCTCGCCCTGGAAGTCGGACGTGTAGTTGAGGCCGAAGCGGACGAAGTTGGGTCCCATGGTCTTCTCGCGGACGTTGATCGCGAGCCCGGTGCGTCCGTCATCCTCGACCAGGTGGTAATCGATGCGCTCGTACTCGTTGCTGCCGTAGAGGCGCGAGATGGCGTCGTCCAGGGACTTCGTGTCGAGCGGCTTGCCGAGCGGCACGTCGAGGTCGCGCGCCAGCACTTTCGGGTTCGCGAACTCGGTGCCGGCGACGCGGACGAACTCGATTTTGGGCGGCGGCGTGTCGGCGATGCGCGGCCGGGCCGCCTTGTATGCCGCATAGGCCTCCGGCGATAGCGCGAGTGTGGCGAGCTTCGGCGCCGCTTCCTGCGCCGCCTTCACGCCGTACTGGATGAATTCCACGCTGCGGCCG
>JBDTLY010000386.1:0-3586 GCA_039934535.1 Casimicrobiaceae bacterium
CGACCACCGGCGGTGCCGGCGGCGGCGGCACTTGCGCAGCCTCCGGCGCCGGCACGACGAATTCGGGCGGGGTTTCACGCGGCGGCGCGTTGCGGGGCCGCGGACGTGCGGTGAGAATCGCCCGTGTCTCGCGCGCCGGCGGCGGCGCCTGGGTCGACTCGGGCGTTGGCACCGGCGGCGTATTGAGCACCACCTGCAGGCGCTCGCTCGCCTGGTCCCGCTCCTGCCCGGGCGTCAGCACGGGCAAATGTTGAAATACGAACCAAAGCGCCGCGATGTGGATCAGTATCGACAGCGCGAACGTCACCCGGATGCGGGGGATGACCACCACATCCTCCCGGCCCCGGTAATCCGCGTACCGATCAATCATCGGCTATCCGACCTGCGACGAGCGTAACAATGGATGGAGACCTGCAACGGGCAGCGGCGGTTCCCCGCGGCAGGCATTCCGACGCCGCCGGCCGGCGTCGCCCGGTCACTTCTTCGCCGGATTCTGCTTGTCGTGGTCCTCGATCCGCTTCCTGAAGTCGTCGACCAAGTCGTTGGGAATCGGAATCGAGAGGTTGTATTGGGCGATCTTCCAGCCCGCTTTCGTCGCGACGAGGGTGCCCGAGCCCCGGCAGGGACCGAGATTCGGCGTCGCGAGCGCTTCGTCGAACCACGCGACCCGGCGGTCCGGCGCCACCGTGATCCAGCGTGCCGTCGACTTGAAGCTCCAGGCCTTGCCCTTCGCGAAATACGGGTGCGCAAACGCGCGAAACTCGTCGCGCGTCCAGCGCTCCGTGGCATCCGTGCCGAGGAACACGGCGTCCGGCGCAAAGTAGGAAAAGTACTTCTCCTCGTCCGCGGTCGCCGCGGCCGCATGCCACGCGTCGATCACCTCGCCGACCGCGCGCGACGGCGACACGACCTCCGCTGCCTCCGCGACCGCCGCCGTAGCGCCAATTGCGAGAACCATTGCGAGCAGGATGCGCTTCATGTCAGCGCGCCTCGAACAGCCGGCCGGTGGTCGTGGCCAGGAATTTGTCGAACGGCACTTGCTCCTGCTTGAGAAATCCCGATTGCGGCAGCGCCCCGTCGCGCACCATCTCGATGATCGCGACCGCGGAGGCCGACGTCGTCCAGGCGATCGCGGTTTGCATTCCGCCGGCAAGCTCGAGCGGACGATACGCGCGGACGAACTCGTGTCGTTGCAGGCGGCCGTCGAGCGTGCCTTCGGACGAAACGTGGACGTAGACGATGTCGTCGTTCACCGGCGGCTTGGCGTTGGTCAGGATCTCGCCCGCAAGTTCGCGCCGCTCGCGCATCAGCAGCTCGTGAAAGAAGAAATTCATGAGGCGCATGTGCCCCGGATAGCGCATGGTCTTGTAGTCGATGTTGGCGATCTTCCCGTGATAGGTCTCGCAAATCGTCCCCAGTCCGCCGGACGTTGTGAAGGCCTCCAGCTTGACGCCCTCGACGTAGAGGGTCTCGATCCATTCCATCGACGACACCATCTTGCGCACGCCGTCCTCGATCACTTCGCAGTCGTTCAGGTATTCGTTGACGACACCTTCGGGCGACCAGTTGAACGCGTAGCCCATCAGTCCGGTCGGATGCTGCGGGAGCGCGCCGACGCGCAGGCGCAGCGAGCGGCATTCCGCGAACGCCGCAACCTGGGCCGCGCCGACGATGCCGACAAAGCCCGGCGCCAAACCGCATTGCGGCGCCATCAGCCCGCGCGAGGTCTTGCTGAGCTCGATGATGGCTTGCGTCGTCGGCACGTCCTCGGTGAGGTCGAAATAATGCATGCCGCGGGCGTGCGCGGCAGTCGCGATTCGCTGGTTGACGCGATACGGCAGGCACGACAGCACGGCATCGAAGCCCTCCGTTGCCGCGCGCACGCCGTCATCCGCGGCGAGGTCCACGGTCCGCACAGCAAAGGGCGGCGTCCCCGGCGCCGGCCGGCTGTCGAATCCCGTTACGTCGAACCCCCCTTGATCGAGAAGCCGGGCGGCCAGCGTCCCCACTTTTCCCAGGCCCAGAACGGCAATCTTTCGCAGCGGCATTCCCGAATCCTCGATTCTCTCGAAAGTCATTCCCCGCGGGGCATCGTTCGCCGCGCGGCGGCCGCGCGGACACGGCAAAGGCCCGCAAGAGAAAGGGCCTGCATCGCTGGAGGCCCCTGAAAGTGAATTCTACGCGCTTGATTGCGTTGAGGAAAGATCAGAGTGCATGGCAGGATCATCGCCATCGACGGGCGCAAGTCGCTTCGGTAAAATCCCCGTCCATGACAAGCGCATCGGACCACGACCGCGCGTTCGCGGCCTCCTGAGCGAAGGCGCAGTCGGATTGCATTTGGCTATTCCGCGAGGAGAATACTGATGTCAACGTATCGAAAGACGCCCGAGGCCGTCGCGCGCCTCTCGCCGGAGCAGTATCGCGTGACGCAGGAGAGCGGCACCGAGGCGCCCGGAAGCGGCGAGCTTCTCGACAACCACGAGCCCGGCATCTATGTCGACATCGTGTCCGGCGAACCGTTGTTTGCATCTTCGGCCAAGTTCGAATCGGGTTGCGGCTGGCCGAGCTTCACCAAGCCGATTTCGACCGCGGCCGTCAACGAGCTGAAAGATGCCACACACGGAATGATCCGCACCGAAGTACGCTCGGTCGCCGGCGACAGCCACCTGGGACATGTATTTGAGGATGGGCCGACGGACCAGGGCGGACTGCGTTACTGCATCAACTCCGCTTCGCTGCGCTTCGTGCATCGCGACGACATGGAAGCGGAAGGCTACGGCGCTTATCTTGACCAGGTGGAGGATGTCCAATGACACAGGAACGATCGATACTTGCCGGTGGCTGCTTCTGGGGCATGCAGGACCTTATCCGCAAGCGCGATGGCGTCGTTTCCACTCGCGTTGGCTACTCAGGCGGTGACGTTCCGAATGCGACGTATCGCAACCACGGAACGCATGCCGAAGCCATCGAGATCGTCTTCGATCCCGACCGGCTCAGCTTTCGCGAGCTGCTCGAGTTCTTCTTCCAGGTGCACGATCCGACGACCCGCAATCGCCAGGGCAACGACGCGGGGACCAGCTACCGTTCCGCCATCTTCACGACCAGCGATGAGCAACGGCGCGTCGCCGAGGACACCATCGCCGACGTCAACGCGTCGGGGTTGTGGCCTGGCCGAGTGGTGACTGAGGTGGCGCCGGCGGGTCCCTTCTGGGAAGCGGAGCCCGAACACCAGGACTATCTGGAGCGCATCCCGCACGGGTACACGTGCCATTTCGTCCGACCGGGGTGGAAGCTGCCGGTGCGCGACCAGGGACAGGCGGGTCGTTCGGCGGCCATGTGAGCTAGGACGGCGAGCCAAGCCATGCTGCGAGCCTTCGATCGCGGCAGAATCGCCACGTGCGGCCCAGCGGCTGGCTGTTGCGGTCAGGGCGGGCGAAGCGCCCTCCATCGCGTCCACCGGCGTCGGACGAGCGCGGCGCAGGCACTCGAGGCGCCGAGCAGCAGGCTCAAGGCAACGATGCCCGGACGCGAAAGCGTCGGGACCGGGGTCGCGGCGGGCGGCGGCGGTGGCGGCGCGGCCACTTCG
>JBDTLY010000387.1:0-3586 GCA_039934535.1 Casimicrobiaceae bacterium
TCGACAAGCTGTCGTCGCTCTATCACGGCATCCAGTCGCCGCGCGACCTGCCCGAACTGACGACGCGGCAGATCGCGCACTTCTTCGAGCACTACAAGGACCTCGAGCCCGGCAAATGGGTGCGCGTGTCGACCTGGGTCGGCGCCGAGGAAGCGAAGAAGGAAATCACCGACAGCATCGCGCGATTCGACGCCGCGGCGAAGCGTTGACGGCGCGGATTGGCGCGTGACGGACGCCGCCCACGCGCGCCGCCGGCTCGCGTTCCCGGTCCTGTTCGTCCTGCTGTGGAGCACGGGGTTCATCGCGGCCAAGTACGGACTGCCTTACGCGACGCCGTTCACGTTCCTCCTCTGCCGTTTCGTGCTGGTGGCGGCGCTGATGGCGATCGTCGCGCTGGCCACGCGGGCGCCGTGGCCGGGGACGCCGATGGACGTGCTGCACGTCGCGATTTCGGCGTGGCTCGTCCACGGCATTTACCTGGGCGGGGTTTTCATCGCGCTCAAAGGCGGAATGCCGGCTGGAACGAGCGCGATGCTGGTCGGGCTGCAGCCGATTCTTACGGTGCTGCTCGCTCGCGCGTGGCTGGGCGAACGTGTTGCGCCGCGCCAATGGATCGGCCTCGCCCTCGGGGCCGCCGGCGTCTGGTTCGTCGTGCGGCACCGCCTCGGCTTTGGCGACGGCATGCAGGGATTGCTGCCGTCGGCGCTCGCGCTCGTCGGCATCAGCGTCGGCACGCTGTGGCAGAAGCGTTTCTGCGCGCGCGTCGACTTGCGAAGCGGAGCGGTGATCCAGTTCGCCGCGTGCGCGATCGTCTATCTGCCGCTCGTCGCCCTGTTCGAAGGCGGCCCCGTGCGGTGGACGCCGGAATTCGTGTTCGCGCTGGGATGGTCGGTCGTCGTGCTGTCGGTCGGCGCGATCAGCCTTCTCTACTGGATGCTGCGCCACGGCGCTGCCGCGGAGGTGGCGCGCCTGTTCTTTCTGGTGCCCGCGGTGACCGCGATCCTGGCCTTCGCCGTTTTCGGCGAGACGCTCGACGCGCTTGCGATCGCCGGAATGGTGTCTATCGCGATCGGGGTTGCGCTGGCGCGGCCGAAGGGACGTGCGCCGGCACCGGGCGCGGCGTCGGCGAATCCGCCGGTTAACTGATGATGATCCTCGTCCCGGCGACGCGGTCGTGCAAAAAGCGACCATCGCGGTCGACGAACGCCCAGAGGAAATTGAAGGCCAGTAGCCACACCGCGTGCGCGCCGAGGCCCCATCGGCGAAGCACGACGTACGCGAGCAGGGCGAGCGCCGGTCCGATCCAGGCAGCGACGTAACGCACGAGCGCGGTCCGGCTTTCGGGCACCGTGCCGTCGACCCGGACGAGCCGCAGCCGCCACGTCTTCATCGGCAGAGTCCGCCGACCCCCGGTCCACGACCAGGCGAAGTACGCGGCGCCCGCCGCGAACAGGAGCGCAAACGTCAGCACTCGGGCCGGACCGTCAGGGATCTGCAATTCGGGCGGGGCCGCCGACGCCACGGACACCAGCGGGACCGTCAGGAATCCGGCGACGAGTATCAACGCGGCGTAGAGCGTGGCTTCGTACGCCAACGCGGCCAGGCGGCGCGCGAGCGACGCCTCGGGCGGCACGCCGGTCACCTGCGGTTCACCGCGGCGCCGTGGCCGGAGGAGGGGCGGGCTGGAGGGGCGGGGCCGGCGGCGGCGCGCCGGGCGCCAACTGCGGCGGCGGCGTGAGCGATGGCGCCGGGCGGACGTTCCCTTTCGAGTTCGAGGGGGCGGCTGCGGAAGGCGCGGCGGGCGGGGGCTTTGTGGCCAGGGTTTGCCGGGTTTCCGGCGGCAGGTTCTGGTATTTTTCCCATTTCTGCCGCACGTCCTGCTTTTGCTCGGGCGGCAGCTGCTTCAGGGTCTTGTATTGCTCGCGCGCGACCGCGCGCTGTTGCGGCGTGAGCTGCACCCACGCGCCCATCTGCTGCTGGACCCGCTGCTGCTCCTCGGAGGTCATCTTCGGATAACGCTGCGCTAGCCCGCGCCACTTCTGCTTGCGCTGGGCGTCGAGCTTGTCCCATTCGGGCGCGATCGGCGCCAGGATCTGCCGTTCAGCGGGCGGGAGCTCGGACCATGCCGGCGAGCGCAGCGCGACCGGCTGCGCGAAGGCGCCCCCGGCCGTCAGGGCCGCGAGCGCCAGGGAAAATGCGAGGGTGCGAATTAATCTTCGTCGGACACGTGCTTCAGCCAATTCTGGAATCCCCGGTCCAGGTACGCATCGATGGGCAGGTCCGAGGACAGGATCGCGGCGTCCGTCTCCTCGATATCCCGTAGTTGCTGATAGGCCTGCCATTGCTGGAAGCCGAAAAGCGCGGCGATGACGACCAGGATCCCGAGCCAGTAGCGGGTGCCGACCCGGATGCGATTGCCGCCGCGGACGGTCCCGACGCCCGCGCCGGCGACCTCGAGTTGCGGCTGGACCGCCCGGTTCGGATCGGTGAGCCGCGCCAGAGCCTGCCCCCGGGCGAGCTGGAGCTTGTAGGCGGTGCCGGCCTTGAGCTCCACGGTACCGTGGTCGAGGTAAGTCGTTATTTTCTTTGCGAAATCTGGGTCGTTGGCGGTCATAGCGATATTCCTTTGGCCTTCAGCATTCCGGCCAGGGCAGCGACCGCCCGCGAGCAATGCGTCTTGACGCTGCCTTGCGAGCAGCCCATCGCCGCGGCGGTTTCCGCCACATCGAACTCTTCCCAATAACGCAACAGAAAGGCTTCCCGTTGACGTGCCGGCAGCCGCGCGAGCGCCTGCTCGATGGCCCCTACAACCTGCGACTGTTCAAGCTGTGCCGCGGGATCCGCTGTCGCGTTCGAGTCGGATTTTGCCGCCAGAGTTTCAAGCGGGTCAAAATCCTCGTCCTTTTCGTCACCTTTCCCCAGCGTCGAGAGCAGGACCGTCCACGTCGACCGGACCTTCTGCCGCCGGAAATGGTCGTGGATCGTATTCTGCAATATCCGCTGGAACAGCATCGGCAGCTCGGCCGCAGGCTTTTGCGCATATTTCTCCGTGAGCTTCAGCATCGCGTCCTGGACGATGTCGACAGCCGTGTGCTCGTCGCGGACGGCGAACATCGCCTGCTTGAACGCGCGGCGTTCGACTTCTGCTAGAAACGCCGAAAATTCTTGAGTGGTGGCCAGAAACGGGTCCGTTGCGTTGATTGGCGGCCATTATAGGACGCGGTCCGCCTCCCTGCCGTCCACCCTGTTGTGCGGTGCAACCGGCTTGACCGGCACGGGCCGCGCAGGTATGGTTCCACTATCGGCCGGCAGCGGTCGATGCTGTAGTGCAACAACGGCCGATTGCGCCCCCTCCGGAGATGCCACAAGCGTCATCGGAGAATCCCTCGGGGTGCGGCCGGGATCTTCCAGACGCGGCTTTCTACCCCAGCCTTGGTGGCGCGCCTATCCGTTTTGCGCGCCGAGCAGTTCCGGGACCCTCCTTACGTCGCCGACGCCAAGGACGGAATTCGCCACAACGCAAGAGGTACGAGCCATGCAACTCACGGGTGCGGAAATCGTCATCCGCTGCCTCCAGGAAGAAGGC
>JBDTLY010000388.1:0-3580 GCA_039934535.1 Casimicrobiaceae bacterium
CGGCGACGTCGTGTTCAACGGCGAGGCGAACGGCTGGTTCAAGGCCTTCGACGCCAAGACCGGCAAGGAGCTGTGGAAATACAACGCGGGCGCCGGCGTCAACGCGCCTGCCGTCTCGTACATGGTCGGCGGCAAGCAATACGTCGCGGTCGCGGCCGGCGGCAACAACCAGATCGACGCGAAGCGCGGCAACAGCGTGTTCGTTTTCGCGCTGCCCTAGACGGAACCAAAACAGCGGCGGCCACTCCGTAGCCGGGGTGGCCGCTTTTTTTGTGCAATCGGAACCGACAACCGTGCGAATCCTGGCTTCGGCGCTGCTTGGCGCCTTCCTTGCCCTCATGGGGACGCCGGCGGCCGCGCAGGACGACCCCGCCATCCGCAAGAAAGCGGAGGTGTGCTTCGCTTGCCACGGGCCGAACGGGAATTCGCAGAATCCCGAGTACCCGATCCTGGCCGGGCAGTCCTGGCGGTACATCTACATCGAGTTGCAGGACTTCAAGGCGGGCCGGCGCACCGACCCCGTGATGTCGCCGCTGGCGGCCGACCTTTCGCGGGACGACATGATCGCGCTGGGCAACTTCTTCGCAGCCCAGAAGCCGTTGCCGATCGGCTTCAAGGCCGACCCCGCTCGCGTCGACGCGGGTCGCAAGATCTCGGACGCCGTGCTGTGCCCGATGTGCCATCTCGGCGGCTTTGTCGGCCAGAACGAGATCCCGCGGGTCGCGGGTCAGTACCCGCAATACGTCAAGAAGCAACTGCACGCCTTCAAGGCCAGGACTCGCACGAACGATGCCGGCAACATGACCAGCGTCGCGGGCACGCTGTCCGACGACGACATAGAGAACCTGTCGCATTACATCGCGAACCTGAACTAGGGGCCGCGCCGGGCAGTCGATCGTTGTGCGGCGCAATGTTCAAGCGCGTTCGATTGAACTCGCGCCGCGCGGGGATTATGATGGCTCCCCCTCCGCCGCTCGGCTCGCGAAGTGTGCGGCGTTCCCACCCCAGGAGGCACGATGCCTGTCACGCTTTCCCTCACTGTCAACGGCAAGCCGGTCACCGCGGAGGTCGATCCGCGCACGCTGCTCGTCGATCTGCTGCGCAACGATCTTGGACTCACGGGGACGCACGTCGGCTGCGACACCGGCCAGTGCGGCGCCTGCACCGTGCACGTCGACGGCAACGCGATCAAGGCATGCACGATCCTTGCCGCGCAGGCACAGGGCGCCACGGTGCTGACGATCGAGGGACTCGCGGCGGCCGACGGCACGATGCATCCCATGCAGGCGGCGTTCAAGGAATGCCACGGCCTGCAATGCGGCTTCTGCACGCCGGGCATGGTGATGAGCGCGATCGACCTCGTCGAGCGCTACCCGAAGGCATCCGAGCAGACGATCCGCGAGGAACTCGAAGGCAACATGTGCCGCTGCACCGGATATCACAACATCGTGAAGGCGGTGCAGCAAGGCGCCGCCGCCATGGGTAAATAAGGAGAACGCGATGGGTGCCAGCGATCAAGGCGTCATCGGCGGGTCGGCGCTGCGCAAGGAGGACTACCGGTTCCTGACGGGCGCCGGCCAGTACACCGACGACATCAGCCCCCCAAACCATGTTCACGCGTATTTCCTGCGCTCGCCGCACGCGCACGCGAAGATCCGCAAGATCGACACGGGCAAGGCCAAGGCGGCCCCCGGCGTCGTCGCGATCTTCACCGCCGACGATCTCACCGGCGTCAACGGATTGCCCTGCGGCTGGCTCATCACGGGTACCGACGGCAAGCCGATGAACGAGCCGCCGCACCCGGTGCTGGCGCAAGGCAAGGTCCGTTACGTGGGCGATGCGGTGGTGCTCGTCATTGCCGAGTCCCCCGACCAGGCGAAGGATGCCGCCGAGCTCCTCGTCGTCGACTACGACGAGCTGCCGGCGGTGGTCAATTGCGTCGACGCCCTCAAACCGGGCGCGCCGCAGATCCATGACGGCGCACCTGGCAACAAGTGCTACACGTGGGCGCTGGGCGATGAGGCGGCGGTGGATGCGGCCTTTGCCAAGGCAGCGCACGTGTCGAAGCTCGACATCGTCAACAACCGGCTCATTCCGAATGCGATCGAGCCGCGTGCCGCGGTGGCGTCATACAGCCGCTCCGACGACAGCTACACGCTCTACGTTTCGAACCAGAATCCGCACGTCGAGCGTCTGCTGATGACGGCCTTCGTGCTCGGATTGCCGGAGCACAAGGTGCGGGTGATCGCACCGGACGTCGGCGGCGGCTTCGGCTCCAAGATCTATCTCTACGCCGAAGAGACGGCGATGGTCTGGGCGTCGAAGCGCGTCAATCGCCCGATCAAGTGGGCGGCGGAGCGCAGCGAAAGTTTCCTGTCGGACGCGCACGGCCGCGATCATGTCACGCACGCCGAGCTCGCGTGTGACAAGGACGGCAAGTTCCTCGCAATGCGCGTGCACACGACAGCCGCAATGGGCGCGTACCTGTCGACGTTCGCCTCGTGCATACCGACGATCCTCTACGCGACGCTGCTTGCGGGGCAATACACCACGCCTGCCATCTACGCTGAAGTGACGGCGTCCTTCACCAACACCGCGCCAGTGGACGCGTACCGCGGCGCCGGCCGCCCCGAGGCCACGTACGTGGTCGAGCGGCTCGTGCATCAGGTCGGCGTGGATCTCGGCATCGCGCAGGACGAGGTCCGCCGCCGCAACTTCATCCGCACGTTCCCGTACCAGACGCCGGTCGCGCTGTGCTACGACACGGGGAATTACGACGCGACGCTCGACGAAGCGAACACGATGGCGGACGTCGCCGGCTTCGCGGCGCGCAAGGCGGAGGCCGCGAAGCGCGGCAAGCTGCGTGGCATCGGCTACGCATCCTACATCGAGGCCTGCGGGCTCGCGCCGTCGAATGTCGCGGGGGCGCTGGGCGCTCGCGCGGGATTATTCGAAGCAGGCGAAGTGCGCGTGCATCCGACGGGCAGCGTGACGGTCTTCACGGGCTCGCACAGCCACGGGCAGGGCCACGAGACGACATTTGCCCAGGTCGTCGCATCGAAACTTGGCATTCCGTTCGAGAACGTGGACGTGGTCCACGGCGACACGGGCCGCGTGCCCTTCGGCATGGGTACCTACGGGTCGCGCTCGCTCGCCGTCGGCGGCACCGCGATCGTCAAGGCGCTCGACAAGGTGATCGCCAAGGGCAAGAAGATTGCCGCGCACCTGCTCGAAGCGGCGGAGGCGGACATCGAGTTCAAGGACGGCAAGTTCACCGTGGCGGGAACCGACAAGAGCAAGGCTTTTGCCGAAATCTCGCTGGCCGCGTACGTGCCGCACAACTATCCGCTCGAAACGCTGGAGCCGGGCCTCAACGAGATGGCGTTCTACGACCCGACGAACTTCACGTTCCCGGCCGGCACGCACATCTGCGAGGTCGAAATCGATCCGGAGACGGGCGTGGTCGAGGTCGTGTCGTTCTGCGCCTGCGACGACTTCGGCAACATCATCAATCCAATGATCGTCGACGGGCAGGTGCATGGCGGCCTGACGCAAGGGATCGGCCAGGCGCTGCTCGAAT
>JBDTLY010000389.1:0-3576 GCA_039934535.1 Casimicrobiaceae bacterium
CTTCTCCGCGCGCCTCGACCGTGCGCGGTGAGGAACGGCACGAACGGCGTCGCGCCGATCTGCGGAAAGTCGTGCACGCTCGTGCGCGGATCGCGGTCGAAGCCCCACACGCGGCGAGCGCCGGTGGAGCCGTTGTTCGAGACGTCGATCGCTGCCGGATTGCCCGGAACCCAGCCCGGAAGAACGCGGATCGCCTCGAAGAGCGGCGCGATGTCGGGCGTCGCGTGCCACTCGAGGAATTGCCAGACGTTGGTGACCGACCACGGCACCGACGCGGTCGTCTTCGGGCGCGCCTTGGGCAGCGAAGCCGGCGAATACGGCGGCGGCGACGCGAGCGCCTCGCCGCGCAACGTCAAGTCCAACGGATTGGTGTAGGTGCCGTCGGTGGGCAACCACAGCCGCGCGCTCGACAGCACGGCTTGAACGGGAAGCCGCACATCGGGGAAGCGGAAGCCGCCGGTCTGCGGTGTGCCGTTCAGGCCGAAATGGACTTCGTTGCAATTGACGCAATCATCGGCGTCGTCGCCGCTCGCGCCGAGCTCGCGCTCGAGCACCATCGCGCTCGCGCCCAGCGAGTATTCGACCTCGAGCTTCGTGAATCGATGCGTGCGATAGCGCCGGAATTCGTACGGCGTGCCCGCCAGCGTCGCGGGTCCCTCGAAGTCGAACGCCCACGCGGGCCTATTCCCAAGCGAGCCGCGGTCGCTGATCAGGAACGCCATCGCGTTGCCGCTCTGCCAGCCCGGCCGCGCAAGGATCTCGCGCACGATGCTCGCACACTCCGGCGAGCGCACCCATCCGCCCAACGGCCACGGAGCGCCGGCATTCCACAGGCGCGAGCGCACCGTCGTCGGACGCGTGAGCGGCAGGCTGCCCGCTTCGAACGGCGCCGCATCGTCGTTCGCTTCGCCGCGGACTGCTAGCTTCAGCGGCGCCCCGTGCGAGTCCACGGCCCACACCCACAACCTCGCCGAGAGCACGGTGGCGTTCGCAGGCAAATAGACGTCGCGGAAATGCAGTCCGACGAGCAACGGCGCTCCCGTCGCACCAGTGTCGTCGCGGCCGAAGTAGAGCAGCGTTCGCGCGTTGCCCGTTTGCTGCGCATTCAAGTCGGCGGAGTCCGTCGCGTCCGACGCGCGCTCGTTCGCAACGCGGCGCAGCGTGTAGGGACCCTCCGTGCCCAGCATGAACACGACCTCCAGGCGCGGCACTCGGTGCGGCGGCGCGATCGCGAGCTGATCGAGGCCCTTGATCGTCGCGGCGATCGCCACGGGATCGACCGTGCCCCACCAATTGTTGGTGAGATCGACGGCGGTCTTCTGCGCATTGGTGACGTTCCACGGCGCCGAGCCGAGCAGGATGTCGTTCCCGTTCACCGCCAGCGGCCCGATGATGTCGGTCTCGGCCACGGCGCCGAAACGCAGATTGCCGCCGTGGTTGTTCGCGATTCGGCAGCCTGTGATCGTGAGCTCGTGCGTGTCGACGATCGAGAAGCCCCGGTCGATGCTGTCGGCGATCGTGTTGTCCTCGAACACGTGGTCGCGCGAATCCTGGTCGAGCAGGTTAAACGTCCCGCGCCGCAGATCGACGCCGATCCGGTTGCGCAGGATCTGGTTCTTCTCGTAGCGGCAGTGCAGCACGCTCTCGTTCGAGATCCCGGCCGTCGTGTTGTCCGTGATCACGTTGCGGCGCACGACCGCGTTGGTCGAATAGCCGAGCCAGAAACCGTAGCGCCCCGCGTGCGAGGCGATGTTCTGCTCGAAGACATTCGCGTCGCAGAACGTCGCTTCCAGACAGATGTGCTTGGCGAAGCTGCAGTCGTTCCCGCTGTATTCATTGCGATCGGCGCCCCAGTGCGTCGCACTCTCCTGCGCCGCCGAGAACACGCCGTCGCCGCCGTTCTTGAGGGAGTTGTTCCAGACGCGGTTGTCGTTCGAGGCCTTGATCAAGAGCAGCGCAGCCGTGTCGCAGCCGTCCTGCTGCACGTTGTGGCAATACGTCGAAACCTTGTTGAAGCAGTTGTCGGCGGAATTGTTCGCAATCAGATTGTTGCTCGAGCGCCGCAGGTGCAGGCCCCAGCCTTCGTTGTCCGAGCAATCATTGCCGAGCACCTCGACGAACTGGCACGTGAACAGCCCGATGCCGTTCTGCTGATTCTTCATCACGTTGCCGCGAATCGTCGAATACGACACGTTGTCGAGCAGCACGCCGTCGCCGATCTGATCGGCCGCGATCTGTCCGCCGAGATCCGGCCACACCGACAGGAAGTCGGCGGGCGTGTTCGTCACCGGCCGCTTGCGATTGTTCGAGAGCACGCAGCCCCCCACGAAATGCCCCATGCCGTTGCGCAGGAACACCGCCGCGCGAAAGCCCTTGATCGTCGCGCCGGTGACCGTCACGCCGTCGAAGCCGTTGGAGAGGATGCCGTAGCCCGTCATCGCCGAGCCGACGAGTGTCACGCCGTCCATGTCGATGTGCACCGCCGACGCGTGCACGCGAATCACGCCGTCCTGCTCGGGATCGTCGAGCAGGTACATACCCGGACAGATCTTCACGTCCGCGAAGACATCCAGGTTGGCGACCAGCGGCACGCACGACGGGCCGTCCGAGTCGCCACCGGAGTCGTGCGGCGCCGCGAGCGCATTCGCGCCGAGGTTGATCGCTGCGAACGAAAGCCACGCGAGCCGGCACGTCCACTTCATGGTGCAAGTCTCCTCGCAATGAACCGCGTCGTCAGCGGAGGCGTCAGCGCCTCGTCGACGCCATGGTACCCGTCACGGCCGCAAACGGCGACGCGTCACTGCGCCTCGAACACGGCCCAATGCTCTCGCCACGCACGCTTCGGCGAACGATGGCGAACCGGCGCGTCCTCGAGCAAGCGGAAGCCCGGCCCGAGCGCGGTCGCGAGATCGTCCGTCGTCGTGCCGAACGGCGGACCGCCCTGCTCGAGCGGCTTGTCGAAGGGGAAAACCAGCGCCCACAGCCTGCCTTTCGGCGCGAGCACGCGGCGCGCGAGCTCGCCCCATCGCGGCCGCAGAGTCGGGGGCAGCGCGCAAAAGAACGTGTGCTCGAACACGAGATCGAACGGCTCCTTGGGCACGAACGCGAGCGCGTCCGCGACCAGGAATTCTCCGCCGAGCGCGCGCAGCCTGTCCGCGAGTCCCTCCGCGAGCGCCGGAACGATGTCGATCGCCGTCACGCGCGCCTCCGCACGCGCAAGTGCGAGCGCATCGTGTCCGCGGCCACAACCGCCGACGAATGCGCGGCGTGCGTGAAGCTCGCCGGCCGCGATGCGCGCGGCGAGCTCCGGATGCGGCATGCCGAGATCCCAGTTCGTGTCGTTGCGCGCGTAGCGATCGGCCCAATCGAAGGAAGACGGGATGGTGTCGCTCATGAACACATCACTTCACGTCGTTCGCGCGCCACAGGTACCACGCCGCGGCGCTGCGATAGGGTTTCCAGCGTTCGGCGTACGCGGCAAGCTCCTTCGGTGCCGGCAATTCCTCGCGCTTCATCATCAACGCGAAGCCCTTGCGCACGCCGTAGTCCGTCGCGGGCATCACGTCGGCGCGGCCG
>JBDTLY010000390.1:0-3568 GCA_039934535.1 Casimicrobiaceae bacterium
CCGGCCGCGGCGCGCGCGCGCGCGCGGTCCTCGCGGTAGGGTGAAATGAATGCCGCAATGCAGACGACGCCAGCGTCGGCGAACAGCGCCGCGACCTCGCCGATGCGCCGGATGTTCTCCTGCCTGTCACTCGGCGAGAAACCCAGGTCGGCATTGAGTCCGCGCCGCACGTTGTCGCCATCGAGCGTGTAGGCCTGCCAGCCGAGATCGAAAAGCGCGCGTTCGAGCGCCTTGGCCAGCGTCGACTTGCCGGAACCCGGCAGCCCGGTGAGCCAGACGATGGCGCCGGAATGCCCGGTGCGCGCCGCGCGTTCCGTGGCAGTGACCTGGTGCGCGACGGCGACGAGATTCGCCGGGAGCGAAGGCGGTGTCGGGGAAGGCTTGTCGTGTGCTGGCATCCGGGGAGCCTAGACCGCGCCGTACTTCCTGAACCACGCGAGCATGCGCGACCAGGCGTCTTCCGCATCCAACTTGCGATAGTCCGCCGACCGGAAGTCGGCGTGAAACCCGTGTCCCGACTCGGGATAGATGACGAATTCGGCCGGCGTTCCCGCAGCCTTCAGCGCCGCGAAGAATTTCTCGACCTGGTCCATCGGAATGCCCGCGTCCTTGGCGCCGTAGAGGCCCAGCGTCGGGACCTTGATCTCGGCCACGCGGTCCATCGCCGTGCGCGGCATCGGCTCGCTGACGTTGCCGCCGACGGACCCGTACCACGCGGCCGCCGCCTTGAGCTTCGGGTTGGCCGCTGCGTAGACGAGCGTCGTGCGCCCGCCGCGGCAGAAGCCGGTGATCGCCATCCGCGCGATGTCGGCGTTTCCGCTTGCGCGCGCGAACTCGACGGTCGCGTCGTAATCGGAAATGAGCTCCGTGTCGTACTTGGCGTTGACGACGGGAATGATGTCGGCGATGTTCGAGTACGTCGTGAGATCGGCCTTGCGCGTGTAGAGGTCCGGCACGATCGCGTAGTAGCCCACCTTCGCAAGGCGGCGGCAGACGTCCTTCATGTACGGATTGAGGCCGAACACCTCGGCGGCGACGAGCGCGACCGGAAACGGACCGTCCTTGTCCGGCATTGCGCGATAGCCGCGCAGCTTGCCGGTGGCGGTCGGGATGGAGACGTCGGCGCCGACGATGCCCTTGGCGTCCGTGACGACCGTCTGGCCCGACGCGGATTGCGAAAGCGCGAGCGCGGCGCTCGCGCCCAGCGCCGACCAGATGAAATCGCGGCGGTCGATGTCCTTCTCGGGCAGCATGCCCTGGATGTCCTGGCCGTGATCGGGATTCATGCCGCCCTCCTCCTTGTTGGAATCAGCCTTCGTAGACGACCTGGCCGCCGATAAGCGTCGCCACGACCCGGCCCGGAACCTCAAGCCCCAGGAACGGCGAGTTCTTGCCCTGGCTCTTCAGCACCCGGGCCTCGACCAGCCAATGAGCGTCGGGATCGAAGATCGCGATGTCCGCGGCGCTGCCGACCGCGAGGTGACCCGCGTCGATCCCGAGAACGGCGGCCGGATGCGCGGTGATGCGCGCGAGCGCCGCAGGCAACGCCACCTTGTCGGCGGCCGCCCATTTGAGCGTGAGCGGCAGCAGGAGCTCGAGGCCCGTCGCGCCAGGCTCGGCTTCGGCGAACGGCAGCTGTTTCGCATCGTCGTCGACCGGCGTGTGGTCGGAGCAGACGAGGTCGATCGTGCCGTCGGCGAGGCCGGCGCGCAGCGCGGCGCGGTCGCGGGTGCCCCGCAGCGGCGGGACGAGGCGGCATTGCGCGTCGAACCATCCAATGTCGACATCGCACAGGTGCAGGTGATGCACGGCGACGTCGCACGTCACGGGGAGCTTGTCCTTCTTCGCCGCGCGCACCATCGCGACGCCGTCGGCGGTCGACAGGCGGCAGAGGTGCACGCGCGCACCCGTTTCGCGGACGAGCGCGAAGATCGTCGCCAGCGCGATCGTCTCGGCGGACGACGGAATCGCGGCGAGCCCGAGCCGCGTCGCCACTTCGCCGTCGTGCGCAACACCGACGCGCGCGAGATACGCGTCCTGCGGGCGCAGCCAGACGCGATGGCCGAACGTCGCCGCGTATTGCATTGCGCGCAGCAGCACCTGCGTGTCGACGAGCGGCGCGTCGGCCTGCGAGAATGCGACGCAACCAGCCTCGGCCAGCTCGCCCATCTCGGTCAGGTCCACGCCCTTGAGACCGACGGTGAGCGCGCCAACCGGAAGGACATGCGCCTGATTCAGCGAGCGAGCGCGGTGCTTCAGCATCTCGACGAGGCCGGGCTCGTCGAGCGGCGGATCGGTGTCGGGCGGGCACGCGAGGCACGTCACGCCACCCGCGACCGCCGCGTTCATCTCCGACTCGAGCGTGGCCTTGTACTCCAATCCAGGCTCGCGCAATCGCGCCGACAGATCGAGGAATCCCGGCGCGACGACGCATCCCTTTGCATCGATCGTCCGATTGGCGGTCCATCCGGCAGGCGCGTCGCCGATCGCCGCGACCTTGCCGGCGGCAATGAAGAGCGAGGTTACGCGGTCGACGCCGCTTTTCGGGTCGATGAGGCGGCCGTTCCTGATCTCTATTTTCATGCGCCCGCCAGCATGCTCATCACCGCCATCCGCACGGCGATGCCGAATGTCACCTGCGGCAGGATCACCGACCGGTCGCCGTCCGCGACGGAGGAATCGATCTCGACGCCGCGATTCATCGGGCCCGGATGCATGACGATCGCGTCGGGCTTCGCGACCGCGAGCTTTTCCTGCGTCAGGCCGTAGTGCTTGAAGTACTCGCCCGCCGACGGCAAGAGTGCGCCCTTCATCCGTTCGCTTTGCAGCCGGAGCATCACGACGACGTCGCATCCCGCGAGCCCCGTGCGCATGTCGTGGTGGACCTGCACGCCCATCGACTGCACCGCGGTCGGCAGCAGCGTCTTCGGCCCGATCGCGCGCACCTCGGGCGTGCCGAGCGTCGTGAGGCCGTGGATCAGCGAGCGCGCGACCCGCGAATGCAGCACGTCGCCGACGATCGCGACCGTGAGCTTGCGGAAATCCTGCTTGTAGTGGCGGATCGTGAAGAGGTCGAGCAGGCCCTGCGTCGGGTGCGCATGGCGGCCGTCGCCGGCATTGATGACGCGGACGTGCGCGCGGCCGGTGCGGTTCAAATGTCCAGCGATGAGGTGCGGCGCGCCGGACTGCGAATGGCGGACGACGAACATGTCGGCGTTCATCGCCACCAGGTTGTCGACGGTGTCGAGCAGTGTCTCGCCTTTGCTCGTCGACGAGAACCCGATGTTGAGGTTGATCACGTCGGCGGACAGGCGTTTCGCCGCGATCTCGAACGTCGTGCGCGTGCGCGTCGAATTCTCGAAGAACAGGTTGAACACCGAGCGCCCGCGCAGCAGCGGGACCTTCTTGACGTCGCGCTCGGAGATCGACGCGAAGGGCACCGCTGCATCCAGGATGCCGACGATGATTTCCGCGGGCAGCCCCTCCAGCGTGAGGAGATGCGCGAGCGAGCCGTCCGCCGCGAGCTGCGGGTTACGCATGATCCGCCTTCGGCGCCGCCTCGGTGGAG
>JBDTLY010000391.1:0-3556 GCA_039934535.1 Casimicrobiaceae bacterium
CGTCCTTGCACGCAAGCGGATGCTCGGTGGACTTGAGGATGTCCTTGACGGTGATGAGTCCGCGCAACTCCATGGCCTTGTTGACGACGAGCACGCGTTCCAGCCGGTGCCGGTGCATCAGCTCCTTCGCAAGCTCGAGATCGGCGCCTTCGGGAACCGTGACGAGCTTGTCCCCCTTGGTCATGATGTTGGCGACGGGCTGGTCGAGGTTGGTCTCGAACCGCAGGTCGCGGTTGGTGACGATGCCGACGACCTTGCGGCCCTCGACGACCGGCAACCCCGAGAAGCGGTGCGCTTTCTTGAGGAGCACGACTTCACGCACCGACATCGTGGGCGGGACCGTCAGCGGATCCTTGACCACGCCGCTCTCGAACCGCTTGACCTTCGCCACCTCGGCCGCCTGCCGCGCGGCGGGCATGTTCTTGTGGATGATGCCGAGTCCGCCCTCCTGGGCCATCGTGATCGCGAGGCGCGCCTCCGTCACCGTGTCCATGGCGGCGGACACGAGCGGAATGTTGAGCGTGATGGACTTCGTGAGGCGAGTGGCGAGGCTGACGTCGCGGGGAACGACGAGGGAGTGCGCGGGAACGAGAAGGACGTCGTCGAATGTCAGCGCCTTCCTGACGACACGCATGGGGTTTCTCCTGTCCGCAAATGTCGATTATACAGGCGATGCGAGCGGCGAAGAGGGGAGCGCGCGAGTCGCGAGCAGGGGCCCCCGCCGAAGGCCAGGGGATGCGAGCAATGGCGAGTACGCTCGGAGGCCGACAGTGATGCATCCGCGCCGCACTTGCGGTGCGGAGGCCGCCGCGGTATCCGACCCTTAGAAGCCGCATCGACGAGCGCGGACGTGTGGCGTCGATCCGACAGGCTGTGCCGATTCCAGGCGCATCGGTCGAACGGGTGTTTGACGGCGCGCGTACATTGGATTACCTTGCCATTGTCATAAATGGCCAAGCCGCGACCGTGCGGCCCGTTTTCACGATGCCCATGACCCGACAATCGCCTCCTGCCGACCGGTTTGGCGCCTCCGCTGCGTTGGCGATGGCGGCGCTCGCGATGGCCCTAGCCGCCGCACCGGCGTCCGCCGTCCTGTACAAATGGACCGACGCCAACGGACGCATCAGCTACTCCGACCAGCCGCCCCCCGGCAACGTGAAAGCCGAGATCGTAAACGGCGCGCCGGCCGCGTCCAATCCTGAGGCCGTCCGCGAGCTCGCGGCCCAGGACCAGGACCTCAAGAAGCTGCAGACGCAGCGCGCCGACACGCAGAAAAAGGCCGACCGCACGCGTGCCGAGACCGCGCTCCAGGCGCAGGCCTGCGTCGAGGCGCGGGGCCGTGTCCGGATGTACGAGTCCGACCAGGTCATCTCGCGCATCAACGAAAAGGGCGAGCAGGTCTTCCTCGACGAGTCGATGAAGAATCGGGAGAAGGAAAAGCTGGAAGCGCAGATCCGGGAGCGCTGCCCTGGCTGAACGGCAAGGCGAACAGCACCAACGAAAACGGCGGCCCATGAGCCGCCGTTCTGTTTCCGGTGTCTTCTATTTCTTCTCGAGGTTGGCCTGGTTGATCTTGACGTCGGCCTTCGCCTTCAGCGCTGCAATGTAGGCGTCGAACAGTTCGCGGCTTTGCAACTCGGCGATCCGGCCGCGGGCGCCCGCGAGCTTCGACGGATCCGCGGCCGTCGGCGGCAGCATCACCTTCTGCACCCGGTAGATCCCGTAGCCGCCGCGTTCGTTGGCGGCGCCGACATACTGCGGCATTTTTGCGGCGTCGGCGCGGAAGACCCTTGTCAGCGCATCCGGCGAGAATCCCGGCTGCATCTGGTTGCGAAGCACGCTGACCGGCTTGCCGAACGTCACGCCGGCGTCCTTGTCGCTCTTGCCCGCCTCCAGCAGCGCAAGCTTGGCGCGCCCGGCGTTCTGCGCCAATTCGCTCGCTTCGCGGCGGATCATCTGCCGCCGGATCTCGTCCTTCACGTCGTCGAACGGACGCGGCGCGGCCGCCTTGTACTCGACCACGCGGCCGGCCATTAGCGTGTTGGGGCCGACTTCCAGCGCTTCCGTGTTGCGCTTGGCCGCCACCGACTCCGGCGCAAACAGCGCCTGGACAAACTTCTGGTTGCCGAACGCGAGCCGCTGTGCGGCGGCGCGCGTCGCCCAATCGGAGGTCTTCGCCTCGAGGTTGAGCGCCTTCGCGACACCCGCGAGCGAATCGGCCTGCTCGTGTACCAGGTTCTGGAATTCTTCGGCCGCGGCGCCGAATTTCTGACTCACCTTCTGCTGCTTGAGGTCGGTTTCGATCTGGCCCTTCGCTTCGTCAAATGACAGGATCTTGGCGGGCGTTACGCCCTGGAGCTTGATCACGTGCCAGCCGAACTCGGACTGGACCGGCCCGGCGATTTCGCCCGGTTTCATGGCGAAAACCGTGTCGTCGAACGCCTTGACCATCGTGCCGCGCGTGTTGCTGCCGAGATCGCCGCCCTGCCCAGCGGAGCCGGGGTCCTCGGAGTATTTCTTCGCGAGGTCGGCGAACTTCGCGGGATTCGCCTTCGCCTGCGCGGCCAGGTCCTCCGCCTTCTTCTTCGCGGCCGCCTTGTCGGCGTCCGAGGCGTCCGGCTTGACGGCGATCAGGATGTGCGCGGCCTGGCGCTGCTCGTCCTGCGTGTACTGCTTCACGTTGTCGTCGTATTTTTTCTTCACCTCGTCCCGGGTCACCGTGGCCTGCGCCGCCATCGCGTCGGGGGTGAGCACGAGGTACTCGAACTTCATTTCTTCGGGCGTCCGGAACGCCGCGGTGTTGGCGTCGTAGAAAGCCTTGACCGCTGCATCGTCGATTTTGACGTCCTTCACGAACGGCTCCGCGTCGACGTTCGCGACCGCGACCTCGCGCTGCTGCTCGAGCAACGTGACGAAACCCTCGGCGGATGACTTGGCGACAATGCCCCCGGTCGAGATCGGCTCGACCAGCTTTTCCGCGAGCATCTGCCGGCGCATGCTGTCTTCGTAGGCCGGCTCGGCAATGCCGGCCTGCGCGAGGAGCAGCTTGTAGCGCTGGAGCGAGAACTTTCCGTCGTCCTGGAACCGCGGGTCGGCGGCGATCCGGTCGAAGACCTGTTCGTTGGACACGGCGAAATGGAGGTCGCGGGCCTTCTTCTCCAGCAGCCGGTCGCGGACGAGCTGCTGCAGGATGTTGAAGCGCACTTCGGGATTGTCGAACATCGCCGGGTCGACGCCGCGCTGCGTGCGCATCATCATGTCCTGCTGCTCGCGCAGCGACTGGGCGAACTGCATCTGCGAAATCGTGCCGCCGTCGAAGCTCGCCACGTCGCCCACCGCGCCGGCGCCGCGAAAGTAGTAGTCGACGCCGAAGAACGCAAACGGCAGCGTGATCAGCGCAAGGACGAACTGGACGATGCGCTTGTGCTTGGCGACGAGATCGAACATGTTGTGGCACCTGCTGCGATATCAAAAAGGGCGAACTCGCGTTCGCCCTTCGTCTGTTGGCGGAGTGGACGGGACTCGAACCCGCGACCCCCGGCGTGACAGGCCGGTA
>JBDTLY010000392.1:0-3548 GCA_039934535.1 Casimicrobiaceae bacterium
CGCGGCCTGGGGCGCGGTGTCGCCGACATGGATCGTCCACGCGCGCACTTCCTTCGGTCCCGCCGTGAGATACGTTTCGAGCCCGAGCAGCTTGTAGCCGGCATGGATCACGCGGTCGAGGCCGGGCTCGGCGAGGCCGAGATCGGCGAGGAAGGCGAGCTTGTCGTCGCCGTCGAGATCGGCGATCTCCGCTTCGAGCGACGCGCACACGGGGACGACCGGCGCGCCTTCCTTCGCGGCATGCGCCACCACCGTGTCAAGCAGCGGATTGTCGTGGAAGCCGCGCTCGCCGACGTTCGCGACGTACATCGTCGGCTTCATCGTCAGCAGGAAAAACGGACGCAGGATTTCACGTTCTTCGGTCGAGAGATCCGCGGTGCGCGCGCGCCTGCCCTGGTCCAGTACGACCTCGACTTTCTTCAGCGCCGCGACGACTCGTGGCGCCTCCTTGTCGCCGACGGCGCGCGCGGCCTTCTCGAATTTCAAAAGCTGCTTTTCGACCGCCGCGAGATCGGCGAGCGCGAGTTCGGTGTCGATGGTTTCGATGTCCGAAAGCGGGTTCACCTTGCCGCCGACGTGGACGACGTTGTCATCCACGAAGCAGCGCACGACGTGCGCGATCGCGTCCGTCTCGCGGATGGTCGCGAGGAACTGGTTGCCGAGGCCTTCGCCTTTCGACGCACCGGCGACGAGTCCCGCGATGTCCACGAACTCGACCGTCGCCGGAATCACCTTCTCCGGATGGGCGATTGCCGCGAGCGCGGCGAGGCGGGGGTCAGGCACCTCGACGATGCCGACGTTGGGCTCGATCGTGCAGAACGGATAGTTCTCGGCGGCGATGCCGGCTTTTGTCAGCGCGTTGAACAGCGTCGACTTGCCGACGTTGGGCAGACCGACGATGCCGCATTTCAAACTCATGGCGTTCCCTTTGTGTGCAGCATCAGCATCGCGCGCTCGAAGTCGCCGGCGGCGATCGCCGGCCATGCCGCGAGACCGCGCTCGATCGCCGTGCCGATCTCTTTCCGCTCCGCTGCGAACGGCGGGCGCAGCACGTAGTCGACGACTTCCTGCTGCGGAATCGCGGAATCGCGCGGATGGCCGATGCCGAGACGCAGCCGCCAGAATTCCGGCGTGCCGAGCTGCGCATCGATGTCGCGCAGGCCGTTGTGGCCGGCGTTGCCGCCGCCGAATTTCATCTTCGCCTCGCCCGGCGGGAGATCGAGCTCGTCGTGGGCGACCAGGATTTCAGCGGGCGCGATCCCAAAAAAACGCGCGAGCGCCGCGACCGCGCGACCGGACAGGTTCATGTACGTGCCGGGCTTCAGGAGCCGCAAATCGCCGGCCCCACGCGCGACCTGCCCGTGGAACCTGCCTTCCGTCGCGAACGACGCACCGACCTCCTTCGCCAGCGCGTCGGCGAACCAGAACCCCGCGTTGTGGCGCGTGGCGTCGTGCTCGCGGCCCGGGTTCCCCAGGCCGACGACAAGGCGAATCGGTGTGCCCATGTGAATGCTCGTGCTTCAGCTGCCGTCCGCGCAGCAAAAAGGCCCGCCGGGATTCGGCGGGCCCTCGTGCCATGACGACATGAAGGCTTACTTTTTCTTCTTGTCGTCCTTGCCGCCGTCCTTGTCCTTCTTGTCGCCGCCCGCGTCCGCGGGCTTTGCGTCGCCTGCGGCAGGCGCACCAGGCGCCGCGGCGCCGGCGGCAACCGCTCCTTCCGCGCCCGGCACGGCTACGGCTTCGACCACTTCCTCGACCACCGCCTTCGGCACGATGGCCGCGGCGACCACGGGATCGAGCTTGCCGCGCATGACGACCGAAACGCCCTTTGGCATCGTCAGCGCCGAAACGTGGATCGAGTGGCCGACATCGAGCGTCACGAGGTCCACTTCGATGAATTCCGGAAGGTCCTTCGGCAGGCACGAGATGTCGAGCTCGTTCAGCACGTGCGTGATGATCGCGCTGGAGACCTTGACTGCCGGGGACGATTCGCCGTTGACAAAGTGCAGCGGGACCTTCATGTGGATCTTGCGGTTCTCGTCGACGCGCTGGAAATCGACGTGCAGGATCTCGTTGCGAAACGGGTGCATCTGCACGTCGCGCAAGAGCACCTTGGTCGCGCCGCCGTCGAGCTTCATCGTCAGGATAGACGCGTGGAAGGCTTCGTTGCGAAGCGCGTGGAAAAGCGCGTTGTGGTCGAGCTCGATCGGCTGCGGCTGGCTCGCGCCGCCATAGACGATGCCCGGCGCCTTGCCGGCCCGGCGCATGCGGCGGCTGGCGCCGCGGCCTTCCGTCGTGCGCGGAAATGCGGTGAATTCGAATTGCATGGTGCGACTCCCGATGTCTGCGGCCTTCCGGTAAGGAAAACGGTTGTCCGCGGTTGGCGACATCCGGGGAGGAGGTCCTCATGTTCCCTGAGGCCCGCTGCCCGGGAAAGCCTTGAATTATAACCGGAAAACGAGAGGCTTGCCAAGCCGTGTGCTATTCGGTGAACAGCGAGCTCACCGACTCTTCGTTCGACACGCGCGTCATCGTCTCCGCGAGGAGCTGCGCGCAGGACAACTGCCGGATGCGCGGGCAGGCGCGCGCTTCGTCGGTCAGGGGAATCGTGTCGGTGACGACGATCTCGTCCAGTTCGGAAGACCCGATCCGCGGAACGGCGCCCCCGGAGAGCACCGGATGCGTGCAATACGCAACGACCTTGCTCGCGCCGTGCTCCTTCAGCGCCGTCGCCGCCTTGCACAGCGTGTTCGCCGTGTCGACGATGTCGTCCATGATGACGCACGTGCGCCCCGAGACGTCACCGATGATGTTCATCACCTCCGCGACATTGGCGCGCGGGCGCCGCTTGTCGATGATCGCAAGTTCGGAGTCGAGGCGCTTCGCGATCGCGCGCGCCCGCACCACGCCGCCCACGTCGGGCGACACGACGAGCAGGTCCTGGTAATTCTGCTTCCACAGGTCGCCCAGCAGGATCGGCGTCGCGTAGATGTTGTCGACGGGTATGTTGAAGAAGCCCTGGATCTGGTCGGCGTGCAGATCCATCACCATCACCCGCTGGACGCCCACCGTCGTCAGCATGTCGGCCACCACCTTCGCGGTGATCGGCACGCGGGCCGAGCGCGGGCGCCGGTCCTGCCGTGCGTAGCCGTAATAGGGAATGCACGCGGTGATGCGCCCGGCGGACGCGCGCTTCAGCGCATCCGCCATCACCAGGATCTCCATCAGGTTGTCGTTCGTCGGCACGCTCGTCGACTGCAGGATGAACGCGTCACGCCCGCGGACGTTCTCGAGGAGCTCGACCATCACTTCGCCGTCGGAGAATTTTCCCACCACACAGCGCCCGAGGCTGATGTTGAGATGACGGCAGACGGCTTCCGCGAGCTTCGGATTCGCGTTGCCCGTGAAGACGCGCATGCGCTCGAAGGCCATGGCAGCGTGCTACCGAGGTCCGCCCGGACGCGCGAAGCCGCTCGCGCCGGCCGTGGGGGAATGGCTGGGGAGGAAGGATTCGAACCTTCGAATGCCGGAATCAAAATCCGGTGCCT
>JBDTLY010000393.1:0-3523 GCA_039934535.1 Casimicrobiaceae bacterium
GTGACGAGCGTCCCGGAGAACGCGGTGGCGGACGTGTCCGTCGTCGGCACCGCCTCCTTCGGCACCGGCGCGGATTCGCCGGTGAGCAGCGATTCGTCGACCGCGAAGTTCGATGCCTCGACGAGCGTCATGTCGGCGGGAACGCGATCGCCTTCGGCCAGCAGCACGATGTCGTCGCGCACGACGTCGCGCCCGGCGATCCGGCGCGGCTGTCCGTCGCGCACGACCAGCGCCCGCGGGCTCGACAAGTCGCGCAGCGCTTCCAGCGAGCGCTCGGCACGGCGTTGCTGGACGAACGTGATGCCCATGACGACGAACACGAAGCCCAGCAGCATCAAGGCTTCGTTCCGATCGCCCAGCACCATGTAAATGGCGCCGCAGGCCACCAGAAGGAGGAACATCGGCTCCGTCACGACGTCACGCAGCAGGCGCAGCACGCTGCGCGGCCGGGAGACCGGCAATTCGTTGAATCCCTCGCGCGTGAGGCGAGCGGCCGCCTCCAGGCCGCTCAGGCCGTCGTCCACGTCCGATGGGTTTTCATTCAATGGCATGCGTCGCGTGCGCGCGCATTGCGCCGCACGAACCAGCATACCCCGGCTTTTTCGGCTGCGGGATGATCGTACGCAAACTCGATCGCGCCGATCAATCCTCGTACTGATCGTGCCGCCGAAGCCACGACATCGTCTGCGGCAAGCCCGTCTCGTCCCGGCCTTTTGGAACGAGGTCGAGGTAGTGGTAGGCGCCGTTCAGCATGTCGAGGCCGCGGGCGTAGCACGAATAAGTATGGAAGACCGCCCCCGCGTCGTCGCGGAAAAAGACGCTGATGCCCGGCAGCTCCGACATCGTGGTCTTCGTCGGCGCGTAGTTGTAGGTCGCCGTGCCGGCCGCGACATCCTCGGGGCGGAACGACACCTGGTAGTCGAAGTTGAAATCGCTGCCGAACGACGAAACCCAGGCGATCGTCCAGCCCATGCGGCGCCGATAGGCCTCGATCTTCGCAAGCGGCGCCTGCGACACCGCGATGAGCGTCACGTCGCGGTGCCCGAGATGCACGTCGACGCCGTTGAAATTGTCGACCCAGAAGGAACAGGACTTGCAGCCCTCCTCCCACTCCGGGCCCAGCATGAAATGGTAGATGACGAGCTGCTGCCGCCCGTCGAAAAGGTCGGCGAGGCTTGCACGGCCGCGCGGCGTTTCGAACGCGTAGTCCTTTTCCACGCGCTCCCACGGCAGCACCCGCCGCGCCGCGCTGATTGCGTCGCGCGCATGGGTGAATTCCTTTTCCTTCTGCAGCAGTTCCCGTCGCGCTGCAAGCCACTCCGCGCTGCCGACGATCGTGTGCTCATCCATCATTTCTCTCCTTTCCGCGATCGCCCATTTGTCAGCAGGTCGACTTCGCGGGCAGCGGGCGCCCGGTTTCAAGCAGCGACTTCAAGCTCGACAACACGCGCGGCCAACCCTGCGAAATGCCGCGAAGCATGTCGGAATCGGGCTCGAGCTCGGCATGCGTCACGGTCAGGCGCACCATGTCGGCGATCGGCTCGAGCTCGAAGGTCACCCGGCTGTGCTTGGCGGGATTGGCCTCGTCAGCGGGCAGCGCCCAGGAGTACGCCAGCCGGCGCGGAGGCGCGTTTTCGATCACCTTGCCGACCATGGCGGGCGCGCCCGGATCCCTTTCGCGCCGGTGTTCCCAGCGCGAACCCACCTTCCAGTCCGACACGTTTTCCGCCTCCCAGTATTTTCGCGTGAACTCGGGCTCCGTCAGCGCCGCGAAAATTCGCTCCGGCGTGGCGGCGATATAGGTCACATATACGAATTGCGCCTTATTCATCACCTTCTCCTTCGACTTGTTTCTTGAGGTCGCTCAGGGCGTCGAGACGCCCGCGTTCGAATTTCCGGATCCAGCGTCTGTAAATCTCGTGGACGGGCACCGGGTTGAGGTAGTGCAACTTTTCCCGGCCGCGCCAGACCGTGGTGACCAGCTTCGCACCCTCCAGGATCGCGAGGTGCTGCGAAACCGCCTGCCGCGTCATCTCGAGGTGCCCGCACAGTTCGGTCAGCGTGAGGCCGCCGTGCGCGTGCAGGCGATCGAGCAATTTCCGGCGGCTGGGATCTGCCAGCGCCTTGAACACCTTGTCGATGTGCCTCACCCCGATATTATGCAAGTAAATACTTGCATGTCAAGAGGCGGGCAAAAATGCGCTACGCCTGGCCGCGCGGCGCGTCGTCAGGGAGGCCGTAAACGGTCTGTGCCGCGGAAAATCCCGGCAGCTCGAACTCGCCGAGGCAGGTGAGCGGGCGCGCGCAAGCGGCGCCACCACGGCTTCGAGGCCCTCAATGTGTGCGTCGGCAAACCCGCCCGGATGGCGCGTCGCCGACATCACGACGTGCATGGATCCGTCGGTGAACGGCATCGGCGAGACAAGATAATCGGTCGCGCCTTCCGCGTGCAGCGTGCGCGCGAACACGCCGACCCGCCCTATTGGGATGCCGCACTCGACGAGCCGGTCGCACAGCTCCGCCAGCACGTCCTGCGGCAGCGACGTCGAGCGTGCGCCGTCGATCCGCAATCGGCAATCGCGCTCGTGTCGCCGCTCGTCATGGAGCTTGCCGTTCGCCCAGCCTTGCGCACGAGCGTTGCGCGGCTACGGTTTCGGCGGGTCGCGCAGCTCTCGCCGCAGGATTTTTCCGATCGGCGTCTTCGGCAGGGTGTCGCGGAATTCCACGTGTCGCGGAAGCTTGTATCCGGTGAGCTGGGTCTTGCAGTGCAGGATCACCGAATCCTTCGTGAGGTCCGGGTCCTTCTTCACGATCACCACCTTGACCGCCTCGCCCGATTTTTCATCGGGCACGCCCACCGCGCCGCATTCGAGCACCCCCGGATGCGCCATCACCACGCTCTCGATCTCGTTCGGATAGACGTTGAAGCCCGAGACGAGAATCATGTCCTTCTTGCGGTCCGTGATCGTGAAGCGGCCCTCGGCACTCATGTAGCCGACGTCGCCCGTCTTGAGCCAGCCGTCCTGCATCACCTTGGCGGTTTCCTCCGGATTGTTCCAGTAGCCCTTCATCACCTGCGGCCCGCGAACGCAGAGCTCGCCTGTGCAGGCTTCGATGACGCCCTCGCCGGTCCAGGCCGGAAGCTCTGCGAAATCGTCGTTGCGGATAGTGACATCCGTGGAGGGGAACGGCATGCCGATCGAGCCGTTCCAGGGCGTGGTCAGCGGATTGGCGCATACGCCGGGCGACGCTTCGGTCAGCCCGTAGGCTTCGGTAACGAAATGTCCCGTCAGTTTCTGCCAGCGATCGGCCACCGTCTTCTGCACCGCCGCGCCACCGCCGACGACGACTTTCACCGAAGAAAAATCGAGACGATCGAACCCGGGGGTATTGAGCAGCCCGTTGAACAGCGTGTTGACACCGGTCAGCACGCTCCACTTCCACGCGCGCAGTTCCTTGATGAAGCCCGGCATGTCGCGCGGATTGGTGATGAGCACGGTCAGGCTGCCCCACTTCATGAACG
>JBDTLY010000394.1:0-3510 GCA_039934535.1 Casimicrobiaceae bacterium
GCGGCGCAGCTCGTGCTGGTGACGCTTGCCGCCTATGCGTTCGCGCGGTTCGAGTTTCCGGGGCGCGGCGTGCTGTTCGCACTCGTCCTGGTCCAGCTCATGATCATGCCCGACGTGCTGATCGTCGAAAATTACCGAACGATGGCCGCGTTGGGCCTCAAGGACACGATCCTCGCGATCGGCCTCCCGTACATGGCGAGCGCCTTCGGGATCTTCCTTCTGCGGCAGACGTTCAAGACGGTACCGAAAGAGCTCGATGAAGCGGCGCGCATCGAGGGCTGCGGGCCGCTTGCCGTGCTGTGGAAAGTCTATGTCCCCCTCGCCCGCCCGGTCTATCTCGCCTATGCGCTGGTCAGCGTGAGCTTTCACTGGAATAATTTCCTCTGGCCACTCATCATCACCAATTCCGTGGAGTCGAGGCCGCTGACGGTCGGGCTGCAGGTGTTCTCGGCGACCGACCAGGGGATCGACTGGTCTATCATTACGGCGGCGACGCTGCTGACGACCGCCCCGCTGCTGATCGCATTCCTGCTTTTCCAAAGGCAATTCGTACAGTCGTTCATGAGGGCCGGGATCCGATGAAGATCATCACGTGGAACACCCAGTGGTGTTGCGGCATCGACGGCCGCGTCGACCCCGCGCGGATCGTGAGCGAGGCGAAGCGCCTTGCCGACTTCGACGTGCTGTGCCTGCAGGAGATCGCCGCCAATTACCCGCATCCGCGACTCGCCGGCAGCGCGGGCGAGGACCAGTTCGCCGCCATCGCGACGCTCCTGCCGGGTTACACCGCCATTCCGGGAATTGCCGTCGACCACCCGGCGGAGAACGGAAAGCGCCGGCATTTCGGCAACATGATCCTGTCGCGGCTGCCGGTGCGGCAGGTCTTTCGGCACTTGCTGCCGTTTCCGGTCGAGCCGGGCGTGAACGGCATGCCGCGCATGGCGCTCGAAGCGGCAATCGTCGCGCCGTTCGGCGAGGTGCGCGTGATCACGACGCACATCGAGTGGTATTCCAAGGTGCAGCGCACGGCGCAGATCGAGGCGCTGCGCGCGATCTACGCCGACGGCCGCGCGTACGCGGAAAAAGGCCCGATCACCGACACGTCGGGCGGTCCGTTCCACACGCACCTGCGGCCGGCGGCGACGATCTTCACCGGCGATTTCAACCTCGAGCCCGTCGATCCGCTGCATGCGCGGATGAAGGCGCCGTTCGCGGACGGCACGCCGTCGCTCGTCGACGCATGGGAAGCGCTCAATCCCGGCAAGCCGCACCCGTCGACGTTCTGCATCTACATGAAGATGGAGCCGGGCGGATCGGAGCTCCACTGCGACTTCTATTTCGTCAGCGCGGACCTGGCGCCGCGCCTGAAGTCGATCCGCGTCGACCAGCAGACGCAGGCGTCCGACCACCAGCCGGTTATTCTCGAGCTCGCATAGGTAACCTTCAACCGCCCGGCGACTCGCGCTTCAGCAGGCGCAACACACGGCGCAATGGCAGCTTGAACCACCAGCGAAGACTCGCGCGGCGCGCAATTTCCTCGGTCAACCGGTCGCGTTCCGCGTAGCTTGCCGTCAGGGCGACGTCACGTTGCACAACGGCATTGTCGTGCGCCGCCCGGGCGGCGACGAGTTGGTGGTGCATCTCCTGCTGCTGCACCCACGATTCCGACCCGGCCTTCTGGCCTGCGATGAACGCGCGGGTGACTTTTTCGTAATCGCGGTACACCCACTCGTCGCGGTCGGCCAGCACCGACATGCGCGGCGCGAGCCCGGCCAGCGTCTCAGCGCTGCCGCTCGCAATGACGATGAAATAGAGTGGCCGTGCGTGTCCGGGCGACGACGTGTCCGGCGCCGCTTCCGAGACTTCGAAGATTTCCGCGGCGGCAGGTCCTTGCTCGGGCCACACGATCGAGAAAAAGCCGGGGCGCTGGCCGTACCAGGCGGCGTGGGAAAAGCGCGTGCCGATCAGGGCGGCGAGCTCGTCGCGATAGAGTTCCTTCAGGTGGAACTCGTTAACGTGGTCGCGCTGGTCCGAGTATTCGGCCTTGTTGGGGCACGACAGCACGACGAAGCCGCCGGGCCGCAGGACCCGCCGCACCTCGTCGAGAAAGGCCTCCTGCGCCGGAATGTGCTCGAGCGTCTCGAACGACACGACGACGTCGAACGACGCATCGGCGAACGGCAGCGCCGCGCAATCGGCCTCGCGGAATTCGAGGTTCGGCTGCGCCGCATAACGCGACCGCGCATGCGCAACCGCGGCAGGGGCGATGTCGGCGCCGGTGACGCGCGTGGCGTGGCGTGCGATGAGTGCGCTGCCGTAGCCTTCGCCGCACGCGATGTCGAGCACTTCGCGGCCGGCGGTAAGCGGCGCGACAAAATGGTAGCGGTGCCAGTGCTCGTACCAGATCTCGCCCGCGGCGCCGGGCACGAAGCGCTCGCCGGTGAACTGGAGTTCGTCGTTCATGAGCGCGATTCTACGCGGGCGCCCGAGCACACGGGCTGCATCATTTCGTGAAAATGATGATGCCGGTCGGACACAGGTGGAGCTTGAGGTCGGGTCCGATCGAGCGGTCGAATTCGCGCACGGCCGACGTGACAGGCTCCGAAATGGCGAGCGCCGCGTTTCCGCTGTCGGCGAGAACGCTGCGGAACGCGACCTCGTACACGTGCGACAGGTCCTCCTGCACCGGATGGATCGCGACTTTCGACAGGCCGAGCTCCCCCGCGAGCCGCATGAGATACGGCTCGTCGAATATCCACTTGTCGTCGAGGAGGGCGGTCCAGGGCTTGGGCGCCGGCGGGCCCAACCGGCACTGGATGTCGAGCCGCAGCGCCTTCATCAGGCAAGCGAGCGGACCGTCGGTATCCCCCTCGGCGGCCAGCACCTCGAGCACGCGCGCATAGAGCATGGCCATGATGAGCGAGCCCGACTCGAGCGGCTCGACGAGGATCAATTTGCCACCGGGCTTGAGGCCGTCCGCAACGTTCGCGAGCGCCGCCCGCGGATCGAGCAGGTGATGCAGGATCGCGGCGCCGAGGACGAGATCGAAACTGGCGGGCCGGAAGAATCGCCGATGGAGGTCGAAGCAGAACGGCCGCACGCGCCCGCGCAATTCTTCTCGTGATTCGACGAAGTTCCCGAGCA
This sequence comes from Casimicrobiaceae bacterium, assembly GCA_039934535.1. Classification (GTDB taxonomy): domain Bacteria; phylum Pseudomonadota; class Gammaproteobacteria; order Burkholderiales; family Casimicrobiaceae; genus CAIWHR01. The sequence continues at coordinate 3,145 of JBDTLY010000394.1, forward strand.
GGCGCAGGAGCTGCGGCGAGATGTCGGTGGCGAAGACCTCCGCGCGCGGAAGCAGGTGGCAGGCCGCGAACACGCTGCTTCCGCCACCCGAGCCGATGTCCTGCACGCGCAACGACGCGTCGCGATCGATGCCCGCGAGCGTCAGGCAGCGCGCGACGAGGTCGACGAAATCGAGGCGCTCGAAATAACGCTGATGGTAAGTCTCGGCATCCTCGATGAACTGGCTCGTCACGTGGATCGGCGACCACTCGCGGTCGACGAGCACCGGCCCGTCGCGGTAGATGCGCACGCCGGGCGCCAGCAGTTGCTCGTGGCCGGTTTCGTCCGGCGCCGAGACCTTGTGTTGCGCCGACCGCAGGTCGACCC
>JBDTLY010000395.1:0-3510 GCA_039934535.1 Casimicrobiaceae bacterium
ATATAGACCTCGATCGTGCCGGTGGCCACGACGGCCCCGGCAGGCGCCACCGCCGCCGCCACCGTCATCGTCTGCCCGGAAATCACCGGCTTCGGAGTCACGGTGAAGGTGAGCGCGGCGGCGATCTTCACGATATCGAGTATGTACGTCTGGGTCGTGGAACGGCCGAGCGCGTCGTTGACCTGAACGACGAACGTGTAGGTGCCTGCCGCCGTCGGCTCGCCGGTGAGATGGCCGTCGAGTGCGAGCGTCACGCCCGGCGGGAGCGCGCCGCCGACGACGGTCCAGACGTAAGGCGGCGACCCGCCGACGGCCTGCAGCGTCACGTCGATCGGGGTGCCGATGAGGACCGGCGGCGCGATCGACGCGGGCGGCGTCACGATGGTCAACGGCGGCGGCTGGATGTTGATCGTGAAATTCTGCACCGCGTTGGGCAGGAAGCCGTTGATCGCGGTGATCGTGCCGGCGAACGCGCCGACCGTCGTCGGGATCCCCGTGATGTGCAAGGTCGCCGGCGAAAAGGAGAGTCCGGGCGGCAATCCCGATACGGTCACGGCGATCGGCGCGGTGCCGAACACGGTCACCGCATAGTCGTAGGCCACGCCGATCTGGCCTCCGGGCGGCGGCGCGCTCGTGATCGCGGGCGGGATGCCTCCCGTCACGTTAAGCACCCCGGTCACGCCGGGAATGCTGCCGACGGCGCCGACGTAGCTGAATGAAATGGTCGATGTGGTGTTGGTCAGCGTGAGGTTGGTCGGCGACTTCGCCGTGACCGTGACCAGGACGTCGCAAAACGACGCCGGTGGGACGGTGCCGTTGGCGAAGGTGAACGCGTTGGCGACGAAGCCCAGGTTGCCGCCGCACTGGAAGGCGGGATCACCCGGCACCAGGACCATTCCGGCGGGAAAGTTGTCGGTGAAGCTGATCGCCGACGCTGCGCGGACCTTGTCGGTGTTCTGCAGCCGGATCGTCAACGTCGTCGGGTTGCCGGAGTTGATCGTGGGCGGCGCGAACGTCTTGGCGGCACTGAACGTGACCACCTGGGCCGCGGCCGGGCCGGCGACAAACGCTGCGGCGCCGAGCACGAGCATGCCCAGCGCCAACCTGCACATCGCGCCCCGGCTCGTTCCCATGCGACCCTCCGCTGTCGGTGCGGCCGCTCGCTCTTGCGGAGGCACCGTCCCGAATGATAACCGCCGCCGGACGATTGCGCGATGCGGGGGTCCAGTACTTTGACGCCCCTCAAGGTCGCCCGAAGGGTGTCCGCTATAATTCCGACCCTCCGAGCCCCACTCGCCGACCCCGCCGCGACGGCTCGTCCGTCCCAACCGTAGCCCCGTGCCCACCCATGCTGGAAGTCCACGACCTTGCTGCTCAGCGCGGCCACGCGCGGCTGTTCGCGGGGCTCTCGTTCGAGGTCGGGCCGGGCCGGGCGCTGGTCGTCACCGGCGCGAACGGAACCGGAAAAACGACCTTGCTGCGGATGCTGGCGGGCCTGTCGCTCCCGTCCGCGGGCGAAATACGCTGGAACGGCCGGCCGGTGGCCCCGTTCGATCCCGAGGTGCGCGCGTCGGTGGCTTACGCGGGCCACGCGACGGCGCTCAAGGACGAGCTCACGGCGGAGGAGAACCTCACGGCGCTCGCGACGCTGGCCGGCGAAACGGTCTCGAGCGAGTCGATCCGCGGCGCACTGGACATCGTTGGGCTGGGCTCGCGGCGCACGCTGCCCGCGCGGGTGCTGTCGCAGGGACAGCGGCGGCGCATCGGTCTCGCGCGCCTGTCGCTGCTCGCCCGCCCGCTCTGGATCCTGGACGAGCCGGTGACCGCGCTGGACGCGGCGGGCGCCGGGTTGCTGACGGCGATGGTCGCCGCGCGCCTCGACCGCGGCGGCATCGCCGTCGCCGCGACGCATGCCCCGCTCGGGCTTCCGGAATCGCGGTCGCACTCGATCACGCTGGCATGAGCGCCACATTGCATGCCCCTGTCTCGGCCGTGGGCGGCGCGGTCCTGCCCGGCGTGCGCTGGGCGCTCGTCCGCGACCTGAAACTTGCCATGCGGTCGCGCGCGGAACTCGCCGTGCAACTGCTGTTCTACATCCTCGTGGTTTCGCTCTTTCCCCTAGCGACGACACCCGAGCGCACGCTGCTTTCGACCATGGGTCCCGGCGTGCTTTGGGTCGCCGCCCTGCTCGCCTCGCTGCTGTCGTTGCCCCGGCTGTTCGCCGCCGACCATGCGGACGGCACGCTCGAGCAGATCGCGCTGTCGCCCTATCCGCTCGCGGCGCTCGTTTCCGGCAAGGTCCTCGCCCACTGGCTGACGACGGGGCTGCCCGTTGTCCTGCTGGCGCCGCTCCTCGGCGTGGAATATGCCATGGACGGTGAATCGCTCGCCGTGCTGGCCGCGGCGCTGCTGCTCGGCACGCCGATCCTGTCGTTGCTCGGCGCCATCGGCGCGGCGCTCACGCTCGGCTTGCGCGCCGGCAGCAGCCTGCTGGCGCTGCTGATCCTGCCGTTGTACGTGCCCGTGCTGATCTTCGGCGCCGGCGCGGTCGATGCCGCGCGCGCGGGGCTCGGCATCGGCGCCAACCTGTCGCTGCTCGGCGCCGGACTCATCGTCGCGATCGTCGGCGCGCCGTTCGCCGCCGCGGCCGCGGTGCGGATCGCGCTCGACTGATGAACCTCTACCGCTACTCGTCACCCGCCACCTTCTACCCGCTCGCGGGGAGGATGATCCCGTGGTTCTCGTGGAGCGCGGCGATCCTGGCGGCGGTCGGTCTCTACATCGGCCTGTCGATGGCCCCGACCGATTTCCAGCAGGGCGAGGCCTACCGGATCATCTTCATCCACGTGCCTTCCGCGTGGATGTCGATGTTCCTCTACCTCGTGATGGCGTTCTGGGGTGCGTTGGCGCTCGGCTTCAACACGCGACTTTCGGCGATGATCGGGCAAGCGATCGCCCCGACCGGCGCGCTGATGACCTTCATCGCGTTGTGGACCGGCGCGCTGTGGGGCCGCCCGACGTGGGGAACGTACTGGGCCTGGGATGCGCGGATGACCTCCGAGCTGATCCTGCTCTTCCTTTACCTCGGCATCATCGCGCTGCGCAATGCGATCGACGATCCGCGCCGCGCCGACCGCGCCTGCGCGATCCTGTCGCTCGTCGGAGCGATCAACGTGCCGATCATCTACTATTCGGTCAAGTGGTGGAACACGCTGCACCAGGGCGCCTCCGTGCGCCCCGGCGAGTCGAAAATGGCGACGATCATGCTGGCGGGAATGCTCGTCATGTCGTTCGCGGCATGGTTATACGCGATCGCCGTCGTGCTCGTTCGCGCGCGGACGATCATCATCGAGCGCGAACGCGGCGCGGCGTGGGTCTCGGAGTTAAAGGAGTTCGCGGGATGATCGATTTCTTTGTCATGGGCGGTTACGCGTTCTACGTGTGGGGCGCCTATGGCGTCACGGCGCTCGTCGTGATCGCGGAAGTGCTCTCTCTGCGCGCGCGGCGCCG
>JBDTLY010000396.1:0-3491 GCA_039934535.1 Casimicrobiaceae bacterium
GCTCAGGCGTCCGCCCGCAAGAACCGGAGTTTGTTTCGTGTCTTGCCAGCGGATGACGGTGGAACCGCTCCCCGGATCCGCAAGTTCCAAGCTGCGTGCCTCAGGGCCCTGGACCAACACCTCGGAACCGAGATGCACGGTGATGGAGCCGGCGGTATTCTCTTCCACTTGCACGTTGGCGATCCCGGCGAGTTCATCGACGAGCCGGTCGCGCTCGTCGAGCAGGCCACTCGGTTCGTCGCCGTTCGATTTGGCGGCCACGACCATCGCATTGAGTGCACCGAGGCGTGCCGCAATCGAATTGACTCGGTCGACGCTCGTGCCGATCTCACCGTTGATGTCTTCGACCAGCGAGTCGAGGTGCGAATCGAGCCGGTGGAACGTGTCGGTCAGCGCCCGCGCCTTCTCACGCACCGCGATGCGCGCCGAGCCGCTCTCGGGCTGGTTCGCGAGTTCGTTCCACGACTTCCAATAGTCGGCGAGTGCCGGTCCGAGGCCGGTGCTGTCGTCGGCTGGGAAAGCGCTTTCCACCCGGGACAGCGATTCTTGCATCGAACCCCAACGCCCGAAGTCGGTGTTGTGGCCGCGATACGACTTGTCGAGGATTCCATCCCGGGCCCGGCTCACGCCGACCACGTCGACGCCGGTGCCCATGCTGCCGGAGGGCGTCTGAATATCCATTCCGGGCCGCAGTTCGGCGCGCCGGCGCGAATAGCCCGGCGTCTCGACGTTGGCAATGTTGCCACCCAAGACGTTCAGCGTCAGCTGATGGGCCCGCAGCGCGCGGCGCGCGATCTCCAAGCCTGCCGATAGACCGAACACGGCGTCCTCCGTTCAGGCACTGTGATCGACGAGGGTGTCGATCTGCTTGCGGGTCAGCGTTCCCGAGGCTTGGTACGTCGGTGCTGCCGGCGCCCGGCCACTCGCCGCCGCCAGCATTGTTTCGATGAATTCGAGTGACTGCTCGATCAGACGGCGGTTGTCGTTGTTGACGCGCGTGACGATGGCGAGCGCTTCGCGGCCGGTCGTCGAGAGCGCCTCCAGCTCGTCGCCCAGCGTGCCGCCCAACGCGCCCGCCAAGTCGCGCAGCGTCGCCTTGCCGGCTTCGAGTCCCAGCCCGGCCGAAAGTTGGGTCAAAACCCGGGTGCGTTGTTCGTCGGCGGTGCGGAGCGCGTCCAACACTTCGGTTTGCTCGGCGAGCGATGCCAAGACGCATTCGACATCGCGGGCGATGACCGCGGTTTGTTGCTGCCGCAACGTCGCTTCGAGCTTGCGCAGGTGATCGACCTGCTGGTTGACCAACGTCGCTAGTTCGCGCGCCAGTGCTTCGTGCCGGGAGTCGGTCATCGCTTGCCTCCGTCTGGCGCGTTCAGGGCGCCGTCTTCGGTCGCCGCGTGGCGCTTGGATTGCGCTTCGAGTTGCTGGCCCAAGTCCTGGCCCAAGCCGATGCCGCCGCGATGCGCCAGCGCCACCGACAAATGCTCGTCCATGACATCGCGCATGAGCCCGTTGCCGGTCGGTGCGTCCGAGTCCTCGGCCATCGCCTCGGTCGAGGCGCGCATGGTGCGCAGCATCGTGCCCAAGAGCAGCGCTTCGAAATCTTGCGCCGAGCGTTCGAGCTTCAGGCGGTCCGCCGCACGTGGTTCGGCGGCGCGTTCCGCCGGCAAGCCCGCGGACGGCGCCTGCAAGGGAATGCCCGGCGGGCGCTGCAGAGGCATGAACGAAATCGGTCCGGGCATGGTGACCTCACAGAATTCGCAGCTCGGCGCGCAATGCGCCGGCTTCTTTGAGTGCCTGGAAGATGGCGATCATGTCGCGTGGTCCGACGCCGAGCGCATTGAGCGCCCGCGCCAGATCGCCGACACTCGCCGATTCCTGCAACGGATACAGTCCGCCGCCGTCTTCGCTCGCCTCGACCTGGTTTTCCTGCGCCACGACTGTTTCGCCATGCGCCAACGAGCGCGGCTGCGACACGACCGGCTTGGAGTCGATCTTGACCGACAAGTTGCCGTGCGCCACCGCGACGCTCGCAATCGAGACGTGTTCGCCGGCGACGATGGTGCCGGTGCGCTCGTTGACCACGAGACGCGCCGCAATATCCGGTTCCACATCCAACGATTCGATCCGCGCCAGCAAGGTGACGCGCGCTGCGCGGCCGTCCAAGGACGAGTCCCGCGTCGCCGCCGCCGGAACTTGGATCGTTCCAGCATCGATGGCGCGTGCCGTCTTGCCACCCAATTCGCGGTTGATTGCCGATGCGACGCGCAGCGCGGTGGTGAAGTCGGGTTCGTCCAAGACCACGGTGATGCCGTCGCTGATACGCGGCGGATTCCATTCGCTTTCGATCGCGCCGCCGCCGGGAACGCGGCCGACGAGCACGTAGTTCTGCGCCACCTTGCTGTCGCCGCCACGCGCACTGAAGCCGCCGACCGAAACCGGGCCTTGGGCGCTGGCGTAGACGAGACCCTCGGGGGTCGCGAGCGGCGTGTACAGGAGCGTGCCGCCTTCCAGGCTTTTGGCGTCGCCGAGTGACGACACGCTGACATCGAAGCGCGAGCCGCGGCGTTGATACGGCTGCATGCGCGCCACCACCATGACGGCGGCAACGTTCTTGACCCGCACCTGGCCTTCGGGAACGGTGACGCCGAGTCGCGTCAGCATGTTGCCGACCGATTGCATCGTGAACGTCGAGGACCGCGAGTCGCCGCTGCCGTCCAAGCCGACGACGATGCCGTAGCCGACGAGCTGTTGTTCCGCACCCGGATCGATGCGCGCCATGTCCTTCAGCCGGACGCCGGCCATTACCGGTGCCGCAGCGCCGAGCGTCGCGGCGCACGCGGCCGCGAGGAACAGTGCCGCATGACGTGAACCGCGGTGCCGAGTACGAATCGTCCAGCGCATTAGAACAACCAGCCTAGGACGCGGGCGATGACGTTGGGCTTGGTGCCGTTCGTCATCTGGCCCTTGCCTTTGTAAAGAATCTTAGCGTTGGCGATGTCGGAGGAGAACACGACGTTGCCTTCGCGAATATCGATCGGCCGCACGACGCCCGAGAGCTGCAGGATCTCCTTCTCGTCGTTGATCTGCACTTCGTGCTCGCCGCTGATCCCGAGATCGCCGTTCGGGCGCACTTCGTTCACCGTGACCGCCATGCGTGCGGTCAGGCGGCCTTCGCGGCTCAGTTGTCCGGCGCCCGTGTGATCACTGCCGAGATCCGCCGACATCCCGAAGTCCGGCAGGAATTTCAGCGCCCCGGTTCCGGCATCGGCTTTGTTCTGGAACTTGCTCTTGCGGCTGGTGGAAATCGTCGACGAGTTGCTGGCGCTCGCCCGCTCGACAATCGCCACCGTCAAGATGTCACCCAGTGCACGTGCGTGGACGTCGGCGAAAAGCGACGCCTGACGCACGGTGCGCGGGCCGTTCGTGCGGGCCCGAGAGCTCGAACTTGTGCGCACTCTCGTCGGTGGGCAGCTCACGAATGGCGGTGGCGC
>JBDTLY010000397.1:0-3490 GCA_039934535.1 Casimicrobiaceae bacterium
GGATTCTGGACATGCGCACGAGCTGCGGCATGCCGACGGCGCGGATGCCATGGAAGTTCGAGGACGCGGCGCTCGCCGACATCCCGAAGGCGATCGACTACATCTGGCACATCGTCGACGCGGAACGCGCGATCCAGAACCCCGCGTCCGATCCACTGACGATCGACGTCCTGGCGCACTGCATGGGGTCGGTGATGTTCAGCATGGCGCTGCTCGCGCCGCCGGAGCCGGGCGACTCCTATTATCGCGAGCGGCATGAGCTGCCCCTGCGGGTCGGCAAGGTCGTGCTGTCGCAGATCGGGCCGGTCGTCGTCTTCACGCCCGCTAACGTGCTTCGCGCGTACTTGATGAGCTACCTGCGCAACTTCCTGCCGCTCGGCAATTACGAATTCCGGATCGGACCCGCGCCGTCGCTCGCCGACCAGCTGATCGACCGGGCGCTTGCGACGATGCCGTATCCCGAAAAGGAATTCGGCATCGAGAACCCGTGGTTCCCGCCGTGCAAGCGCACGCCGTGGGTCGGCTGCCGCCACCGGATGGACGCGCTATACGGCCGTGACTTCAATGTCGACAACATGAGCCCGCGCGTGCTCGCCGCGATCGACGATCTGTTCGGACCGCTCTCCACGGACACCGTCTCCCAGGCGATCCATTTCGCGCGCCTCCGCGTCATCACCAACTACGCCGGACGCAACGTCTTCGCGACCCGCCGCAACCTGCTCGAGCGCTGGGGCAAGACGCGGCCGACGCTGTCCATTCACGGCGAATTCAACGGCCTCTACGACGTCGCGACGCTGGCGCGCATGAAAAAGCTGTTCGCAACCGACCTCGGAATGAAGTTCAAGCCGCACGAGCTCAAAGGGATGGGCCATCAGGACTGCCTGATCGGGAAGCGGGCGCGCGAGGTCTTCGGCGCGGTGGAGGATTTTCTTGAAGGCAGGGAAATCGATGAGCACGACGACCGACCGGCCTGACGGCGACGCGGATGTGACGTTCCGTGCCCAGATCTGCTGGCTCGGTCCGATCATGGGTGCGCCGGAAGAAAGCGAAGAAGCCGGCAAGGTGAGGATCGCGGGGGCGGAGGATCCCGCGCTCGGAAAGTCGTTCGTGGTCGCGCTTTTGCCGGTGAAGGAGATCGACGGCTATTTCCGCGAACTCCAGCCGAACAAGGAGCGCGTCGTCCTGGCGCGGCTGACGGACCGGCATGGCTGGTTCGCGATCGATGCGCCGACAGATTTGTGGCAGGACCCGGCCGAAGGTGTGCTCGTGGTCCTGCTCTACAACGAGTCGAAGGATCTCAAGTACTACACGTACAACGACTACAAGCCGACCCACAAGGCCGTCAGCAAGGCGCAACTCGGCGCGACACATGCGTTCCTCTCCACCGAGAAGATCCTCGACCCCATGCCCCAATCCGTCCGCGACAAGATCGAGGACGCGATCGGCAATGCGATCGGCGAACTGCTCAAGTCGCCGGCGAAGGAACTGCGGAAGGGGCTTGCGGAGCTGCGCCCGACCCCGAAGCCGGCGTCCGGCGCCGACCGCGATGCCAATGCCGAGCTCGTTTTCGCAGTCGCAAGCTGCCAGTATCCCTCCGCGATGCTGGAGGACGCCGTCGCCGGTGCGTCGTATGGCCGGCTTGCGGATTGGGTGTCGGGCAAGAAGTACCGCCGGCCGCAATTCCTGCTGCTCGTCGGCGACCAGATCTACGTCGACGGCACGGCCGGCCTCTTCGACCCGACCTCGCAGTTCGACCGTTTCGTCCGCCCGTACGAAATTCTCTATCGGATGAATCCCGTTCGCGACGTGCTGCGGCGGCTGCCTGCCTACATGATGATGGACGACCACGAAATACGCGACAACTGGGAGTCGCGCGTCGACGACACGCGTCCTGATCGCGAAATGATGGAAGGCCGGCGTTCGTACCTCAAGTTCCAGCGGCGCGCTGGCCCGCCCCAGGTGGACCCGGTCGGGGATTCAAACCATCCGATCTGGTTCGACATCAAGCGCAATCGCTTCGGGGTGTTCATGGCTGACACGCGGACCGAGCGCGAGATGCGCACTGCGCGCCATGTCGCGCCGGCGCACATCATGAGCGACGCGCAGATGGAGAAACTGCTCGCGTGGCTGGGCGACGAAAAATACGCGGACATGCCCAAGGTCGTGGCGACGCCGTCGATCCTGATGCCGCGTCATTCCCGAGCGCTGCAGGGGGACAAGGTGGTGAGCGCACTGCGCTCCGACGGCTGGGACGGCTATCCGCATTCGCTTTACCAGATTCTGACGCACATCGCGCGCGAGAAGATCCGCAATGTCGTGTTCGTCTCCGGCGACGAGCACCTCGCGTGCGTTGCCCGGGTCGAGGTCGCGACGGCGGACGGCGAGCCGGTCGTGTTCCACTCGGTCCACAGCTCGCCATTGTTCGCGCCGTTCCCGTTCGCGAATTCGGTGCGCGAGGATCTCGTCGCGCGCGAGGAATTCGACTTCCATCCGGCCCGTGATCGCGACGACGGCACCGGCGACGATCACGATGACAACGGCGACGGAGGAGGCGCGGACCAGGGCGGCGGGCGCCGGTTCCGCTGCCGCGTCGACACCGAGTTCGCGGCGCCCGGCGACGGCTTCGCGGTGATTCGGTTCTATCTCAAAGGCGGCGCGTGGATGATGCAGTGCGACTTCGACCGCGCAGGCAAGCCCGAGGGCTCGTCGCGCATCCGGCGCGCGCTCTCCTAGCTGGCGCTCAGTCCGCCCGGAAGACCACGCTGAACGGGCGCGGCACGTCCGCAAGGTCGGTGACCAGGCGAACGCGCACGAACGGGTTCAGCCCGCGGTAGGCCATGCGGATCGCGCTCGCGCCGTCGGCCTTGCTCGACATACGCCAATGGGCCCGCCGCGTTGCCGGCCGGGCGCGCACGACGACGCCGAGAGAGAGCTCGGCGAGCTGGGAGTCACGGCTCATGTAGCTTCCGAATGGCGCGACGGCGTCGATCTCGAGCGGGATCCGCGCCCATTCCGTATTGATCTGCGCGGCGAGCCCGCACGCTTCGGTGATGAGTTGCTTGGCGCGCGGGCGCGGCAGCGGGTCGACGATTCGCGCCGCGGCGATTTCCGCGAAGCGTGGCGCGACTCCGTAGACGCCGGGAAGCTCGGGGCGAGGCTCCAACAGGCCTTCGGCGACGAGTTCGTCGACCAGCGACAGGCCCTCGATCGTGTCGATCCCGAAATCCATGAGCAGCTGGCGAGAGGTCACCCGCGCGCGTTCTGGCGGCAGGCCTGCGACGCGCGAGACGATGCGCGCCGCCGCGGCGCGCAGCTTGAGCGGCTCGACGCCAAAATAGTGGAGATGCTTGAGGAGGACGTGGAAATCGCGGTGCGAGGAGCGTCGGCGTTCCATGATGCCTATGACAATAGCATAGGCCGCGGCGAATTTGGCAAAGGGGCGACCGGCGGGCGCGGCTCAGTCCAAACCCTTCAGGCAGTAAGGGATTCC
>JBDTLY010000398.1:0-3460 GCA_039934535.1 Casimicrobiaceae bacterium
GGGTCGGCCTCATGCATCGTCTCGCGTTTGCTCGCTCCCCCTTGCCTTCGGCCGAGGCCCCGGCTCGCCGCTCGCGCCGCTAGTTCCCCACGACGTCGGCGCCCTTCGGCGGGACGAATGCGAATTGCGCCGGATCGAGCTTGACGTTGCGCTCGAACGCTTCGAACGTGAGCGTCGTCACGTTGCCGAAGGTGTCGCGCAGCTCCATCATGCGCGGCAGGTTGTCGCGAAAGCCGATCCGCACACGCTCCACGCCGGACTCGGGTGCGCGGGGCGTGGCATCCACCAACTCGAGTCCGTCGGCCTTTCCCGCGTCGACGACCTCGAAATTGCGGTCAAGCGCGTTGTCGCCCGAAAGCAGCGCCGCCGGGCTCTGGCCCAGCGCCGCCTCCTGCGGGTGCGTGATCACCTGGTTGAGGTCGCGGTCGTAAATCCACAGCATCGTGCCGTCGCCGACGATCAGCTGCTCGAACGGCTTTTCGTAGGCCCAGCGGAAGCGGCCCGGGCGCGCGAACGTGAAGGTCCCCGTGCTGACCTGCGGCTCCCGGGCGCCTTTCGGGACGACGGTCTGCCGGAACGCCGTTCGGCCGCTCTTCGCGGCCTCGACGAACGCCTTGAGTTGGGCGAGACCAGTGGCAAGCGCGGGCGCGGTTGCCGCAAGGGCGAGTGCCGCGACGAAAACGATCAACGGTCTCATGTTCCGGGAATGTTGGCGAGGCAATTGCCGACCGGGTCGAGGACGACGAACGAATGCTCGCGCGGCTCGTACTGCTTACGGCCGTCGACCTGCTTCCATTGCCGCACGTAGACGCGCCACGAGTCGAGCGCGAATTCGGGGTCGAAGTCGCAGCCGTCGACCCAGCCGTCGGGACCGCAGAATTCTTTCGGCATCATCGTCTTCGCGCGCTCGGCTGCCTCGGTCACCGTGATCCGCGGCGCGTTGGCGGGACGATCCTTCGGGCAGAACGCCGCGCCTTCCCGGTAGACGAGTATCGGCCCCGCGGCGGCGATGTTCGCGACCGCCGCCAATGCGGCAAGCGCAAGCGCCCTGCCCGCCTCGACACAGATCAACGCGCCTCCCCCTTGCCCGGCGGCACCAGCACCTCGCGGTTGCCGTTGGTCTGCATCGGCGACACGAGTCCCGCGCGTTCCATCTGCTCGATCAGGCGCGCCGCCCGGTTGTAGCCGATGCGCAGGTGCCGCTGCACGAGCGATATCGACGGCCGCCGCGTCTGCAGCACGATCCCGACCGCCTGGTCGTACATCGGGTCCGACTCCGCATCGCCGCCTTCCACACTGACGCCGTCGTCGCCGTTGCCGTTGCCATTCACGGTCCCTTCGAGGATGCCTTCGAGATACTGCGGACCGCCCTGCGACTTGAGGTGCTCGACTACCTTGTGCACTTCGGCATCCGAAACGAACGCGCCATGCACGTGCGAGGGATAGCCCACGCCCGGCGGCTGGAACAGCATGTCGCCCTGCCCGAGCAGCGTTTCCGCGCCCATGTGGTCGAGGATCGTCCGCGAATCGACCTTGCTCGCGACCTGGAACGCGATCCGCGACGGGATGTTCGCCTTGATGAGGCCGGTGATCACGTCGACACTCGGGCGTTGCGTCGCGAGAATCAGGTGGATGCCGGCGGCGCGCGCCTTCTGCGCAATGCGCGCGATCAGCTCCTCGATCTTCTTGCCTGTCACCATCATGAGGTCGGCCAGCTCGTCGATGACGACGACGATGAAGGGCATTTCCTCGATCGGCTCCGGCGCCTCCGGCGTCAGCGAAAACGGATTGGTCAGCGGCTTGCCTGCCTTCTTCGCTTCGATGACCTTGGAGTTGTAGCCCGAAAGATTGCGCACGCCGAGCGTGGACATCAGCTTGTAGCGGCGCTCCATCTCGCCGACGCACCAGTTGAGCGCGTTGCCGGCGAGCTTCATGTCGGTCACGACGGGCGCCAGCAGATGCGGGATGCCTTCGTACACCGAAAGCTCCAGCATCTTCGGGTCGACGAAGATGAGGCGCACCTGCTTCGGTTCGGCCTTGTACAGCAGCGACAGGATCATAGCGTTCACCGCGACCGACTTGCCGGATCCGGTGGTGCCGGCGACCAGCAGGTGCGGCATCCGCGCGAGGTCGGCGATGACCGGCTTGCCGGCGATGTCCTTGCCAAGCGCCAGCGTGAGCGGGCTCGTCGTGTCGTTGTAAGTCGCCGACGACAGGATCTCGACCAGCTTCACCATCTGCCGCCGTGGATTCGGCAGCTCGAGCCCCATGCACGACTTGCCGGGGATCGTCTCCACGACGCGGATGCTCACCACCGACAGCGCGCGCGCGAGGTCCTTCATGAGATTGACGATCTGCGCGCCCTTGACGCCGACCGCAGGCTCGATCTCGAAGCGCGTGATCACGGGGCCCGGGTACGCCGCCAGCACGCGGACGGCGACACCGAAATCGGCGAGCTTGCGCTCGATGAGGCGCGAGGTGAATTCGAGCGTCTCGGCGCTGATCGATTCCTGCGCCGACGGCGCATCGTCGAGCAGCGCGAGCGGCGGCAGCGGCGAATCCGGCATGTCGACGAACAGCGGGCGCTGGCGTTCCTTCACCGCGCGCTCGGACTTCGGCGCTTCCGCCGCCGGCGGCACGACGATCACGGGCTCATGCACCGTGTCGTCGTATTTCGCCTGCACGATGGCGTCGCGCTCGGCGACAGCCTGCTCGCCCATCTCGCGATCCTTGCGCTCCTGCGCGCGCCGCCGCGTCCACGCGAAGCTACCTTCAAGGACGCCCCCGATCCGCTCCATGAGCTTCAGCCACGACATCCCGGAAAACAGCGACCAGCCCACCGCGAACAGCACGATCAGGAACAGCGTTGCGCCGTTGAAACCGAGCAGGCGGGCCAGCGCGTTGCCGATGACGTCGCCGAACACGCCGCCTGGACGTTGCGGCAGCAGGGCTGGCAAGCGGTAGAGGCGCAGCGCTTCCAGCGCGGCACTGGAGACGAGCACCAGGCCGAAACCGAAGATGCCGAGGCCGAGCGGATGCTCGTGCGCGCGCTCCGGATGCCCGATCCGCCGATAACCGGCGACGACGAGGACGAGGCCCGCGGCGACCCACCACCACGCGGAAACGCCGAACAAGTAGAACAGCAGGTCCGACAGCCACGCGCCGGCTACACCGCCCTTGTTCGCGATCGGCGCGCCGATACCGGACGTCGACCATGCGGGATCGTCGCGCGTGTACGTCCACAAGACGAGCGCGAGCCAGACGAACGCGGCGACGACCAGCAGCCACCACGACTCGCGGACGAGGCGCGCGAAGCGCGGCGACAGCGTGGCCGCGGGAGACGCCGCGCGCATGGCGGCGCTTCCGGAACGACGCGAAGGAGCGGTCTCTTTTTTATTGAAAAACATGGAGTTGTGAATAATACTTCATGCGGTGCATTATACACCGAACGGCGCCCGCC
>JBDTLY010000399.1:0-3440 GCA_039934535.1 Casimicrobiaceae bacterium
TGCAATCGAGCCGCCGCGCCGGCTCGCTGCTGAAATCCAGATATTGCGAGCGGACCGGCTTCTTGAGCTTCCAGGCATGCCGGTCGGTCAGAAAAACCCACGACATGTGGGTTTCGATCGCCTCTACGCTGGGCGTAGGCTCGGGATAGCTCTGCGGCTGCAGAAAGAATGCGACCTTGGTGCGCAGCTCGGCCTCGCCCGCAGATTCGAGCCGTGCCCGCACCACCGTCCATGCCGCCGATGCGGACGCGGCGCCTAGGGGCACCTCGGCGTCGTAGACGACGGCGAACGCCTTCTCGTCGGCCGCCAGTGGCTCGTGCGTCGCGATCTGGTGCTCGAGCACGGCGAGATCGGCGTCGGATGCATCGCCACCGCCCTCCTGTCGTCGCACGATGCGCTGGCGCAGCGTCGCCTCCTTCGCTTCGAAGTCGAGAATGACAAACGGGACCTTGAGTTCTGCGGCGAGCGCGCGGAACTGCTCGCGCTGCGAACGTCGAAGGAACGTCGCATCGACGATCGCGGTCCGGCCGGCGGCGATGATGCCTTGCGCCAGCACGCGAAGGCGCTCATAGGTCGCCCCGGTCGCCGTCACTGCATATATCCCCTGCGCGACGCCGGCGTCGTGCCGCTCGAGCGCAGCGAGGCCGTGCAGGCGCTTGCGCTCGACATCACTGCGAATGCGCACCGCGCCGAGCGTCTCGAGCAACGCCTGCGAAGCCGTTGTCTTGCCGCAACCAGCGAGCCCGTGAGTGATAACGAGCGCGGGCAACCTCGGTTGCGTGTAGCTCCGCGCCAAAGTCACATAACCGCGATACTCGTCAAGTACTGCGCGCTGTGCGTCGCCGGGCTCGAGCTGCGTCGCGCGCAGCCGCGAGATCTTGGCGCGCACCAGCGCACGGTGCACGAGATAGAAGCGCAGCACGCCGAGGCCCGCATAGTCTCCGTTCCGCTCGAGGTATGCATTGAGGAAGCGGTGCGCCAGATCGGCGCGTCCACGGTCCTGCAGGTCCATGACGGTGAACGCGACCTCGCTCATTACGTCGATCCAGCGCATCGCCGGGTTGAACTCGATGCAATCGAAGATGGTGAGCTCGCCGTCGACGCGCGCGATGTTGCCCAGATGCAAATCGCCGTGGCACTCGCGGATGAAACCTTCGTCGCGACGGCTCAGGAACGCGCCGTACCGCGCGACGTGCTCGCGCTCGGTCCAGGTACCAAGTTCTTCGATCTCGTCGCGTTCGGCTCCTGTAGTCAGCAGCGGCCCGATCTGCGCGAAATTCTGTCGCGCGGTGCGCCCAATCGCATCCGGTGAGCCGAATGCGCCGTCGCGGGCAGCGACGCCGATCGCGCCGTGGAATGCGGCGACCTTCGCCGCCAGAGTGTCGATGTCGGCGGCAGAGAGCTCGCCGCGCGTCAGGATGCGACTCGCCAGCGCCTCCTGCGGAAACTCGCGCATCTTGACCGCGTACTCGAGTGGGACGCCCTCGCCGCCGACGACGGGGGCATCGATGCTGCCAGTGATCGCCACGACATCGACGTAGAGGGCGGGTGCGAGCCGCCGATTGAGCCGCAGCTCCTCTTCACAGAACTTGTGCCGCGCCGCGAGGGTCGAGAAATCGAGAAAGCCGAAAGCAACCGCCTTCTTGATCTTGTACGCGTAGCGTCCGGTGAGGAGGACCCAGGAGATGTGCGTTTCCAGCCGGTCGACGCGGTCGCAGCCCGGGCCGAACACGGCGGGACGCGACAGCGCCGCCAGCAGCCGCGCCTGGTTCGGACCTTTGTCCTCAACCGTCGCCGCCGATTCCAGGTGCGCGAGGTGTGGCGGCATGATGTGACCGCGCGTATCAGCGCATCCAGTTTACGCGCACCGAATACTCGTCTTCGCCGAAGTGGATCTCGAGATCGCCGTGGTAGGCGCGTTCGAGGTCCGTGCCGATGCGGCGCGCCGAATGGACGTCGCAGGTCGCGATCACCGCGTCGGCTGGCGTCTCGACGATGTGCATGATCCGGTTCAGCGGATGCTCAGCGCGTTCGTGGTCGGCCGCGTTGCGCGCGAGCTGGAGCAGCTCGGCACGATGGGCATTGAAGAACTCGCCGGACAGGGTCACGAATCCCGCCGGCAAGTTATCGGCAGTGCGGGCACAGGCGGGACAGGTCGCGAGGTGCGCGCCCGCCGGCGCATCGCCCCAACGCCAACGACCGTGCTCGTAGACGGCGCGACATGTATCGCACGCCGTCGGTTCCTTGTATTTCCGCCGCAATTGGTAAGGATCGTGCCGGAGGTCGTCTAAAATGCGTCCGCGATAGCGCGTCACACTGCCCGGCGGGCTGTCGGGCGTCGGAGTTTGATGTCGCCGTGTCATGATAGTGTCCAAGTCAAACGGCGGGTCAGCTCTCCAGCACGTATGTTCCAGGGGCATCGTTTGTTGCTGCGTATGCTCCGGAGGGCGCTCCCAGCCTCGGTGGCGCAACGCGGGCTCCGGAGCGTGCGTCCAGCCACGAAATCCACGCGGGCCACCACGAGCCCTCATGGCTGGGCGTCGACGTCAACCAGACTTCAGGGTCGACATAATGATTCCCCGGCTGCTTGGTCGTCACGCGGTAATGGCGGTGAGGATGTCCCGGCTCGGAGACGATACCGGCGTTGTGGCCGCCGCTCGTGAGCAGAAAGGTCACCTCGGTATCGCCGAGCAGGTGAAATTTGTACACCGAGCGCCACGGCGCGACGTGATCGGATTCCGTCCCGACGCTGAACACGGGCACGCGGATATCAGACAAGGCCACCGGTCCGCCGCCCGCGGGGAAACGGCCTTCGGCCAGGTCATTGTCGAGGAACAAGCGGCGCAGGTATTCGGCGTGCTGGCGGTACGGCATCCGCGTGGCGTCGGCGTTCCAGGCATTGAGATCGGTCATCCGCTCGCGCTCACCCATGAGATACGTGCGCACCATGCGCGACCAGATCAGATCGTTCGAGCGCAACATCTGAAACGTTCCCGCCATTTGGCGACTATCGAGAAAGCCCTGCTCCCACATGACATCCTCGAGGAACGCGAGCTGGCTCTCGTTGATGAAGAGCATCAGCTCGCCGGCTTCGGTGAAGTCCGTCTGCGCGGCGAAGAACGTCGCCGACTGGAACCTTTCGTCGCCATCGCGCGCCATTGCGGCAGCGGCAATCGCCAGCAGCGTACCGCCGATGCAGTAGCCCAGTGCGTGAACCTTCCGGCTCGGCACGATTGCCGATACGGCATCGAGCGCCGCCATCACTCCGAGCTCACGATAGTCCTCCATCGACAAATCGCGATCTTCGGGACCGGGATTCTTCCACGAGATCATGAAGACCGTGTACCCCTGTTGCGTCAGGTACTTGACCAGGGAGTTTCGCGGGCTCAAGTCGAGGATGTAGTACTTCATGATCCAGGCCGGCACGATGAGCACGGGTT